>JAEVZN010000279.1 GCA_023392205.1 Pseudomonadota bacterium | reverse complement strand
TCACAGAGGGAGGCGCAATCTTTCCCGGAAATCAGCGGCGCTCGGAATTGGCGGCGCGAATTGCATCCCAGACCCGGAACGGGGTGGCCGGCATCGTGAAATCCGTCACGCCAAGCGGGCGCAGTGCGTCCAGAAGCGCGCCGGTAATTGCGGCCGGGGCGGCGATGGTGCCGGCTTCTCCGCAACCCTTGGCCCCCAGCGGATTGTGGGTGCAGGGCTGGCTCTGGTCGAATTCGGACAGGAAATGCGGCAGGTCGCGCGCCCGTGCGATTCCATAATCCATGAACGACCCGGTCAACGCCTGTCCGGATTCCGGCTCATAGGCGATGTGCTCCAGCACCGCCTGCCCGAAGCCCTGCGCGACGCCGCCATGCACCTGGCCTGTTGCAATCATCGGATTGATCACTGTGCCGACATCGTCGACAGCGGCATAGCGGTCGAGCCGAACGATCCCGGTCTCCGGATCGACCTCGATCTCGCAGACATGCACGCCGTTGCTGAAGGCGAAGGCCTTGGGATCGTAGACCGCAATATCCTGCAAGCCCGGCTCCAGCGTCTCCAGCGGATAATGGTGCGGAATATAGGCGGCGCGCGCCACCTCGATCAGCGTGACGGCCCGATCCGTACCGGTGACGCTGTAGCGTCCATCGGCGAAGGCGATATCGGCGGCATCCGCTTCCAGCAGATGCGCGGCAATCGTCCGGCCCTTCTCGATGATCTTGTCGGCGGCCAGCGCCAGCGCCGAACCGCCGACGGCGATGCTGCGCGACCCGAAGGTGCCGGTGCCATACGGCACAAGCTCGGTGTCGCCCTCGGCGATTTCGATGCCGCCGACCGGCAAGCCGAGCCGCGCGGACAGGATCTGCGCCATGCTGGTCTCGTGGCCCTGACCGTGATTGTGGGTGCCAAGCCGCGCCCGCAGCGATCCGTCCGGCTCCATGGTGAGCGAGGCGGATTCGTAGAAGCCCGCGCGCGCGCCGAGCATGCCGGCAAAGCGCGACGGGGCGACGCCGGAGGATTCGACAAAGCAGGCAATGCCGAGGCCGCGTTGCCTTCCGCGCTTTTCCGAAACACGCCGCCGCGCTGCAAAACCGTCATGATCGGCAATCGACAATGCGCGCGCGAACAGGCGCGGAAAATCGCCGCTGTCGTAGCTTGGCCCGATCGGCGTCTGATAGGGCATGGCGATTGCCGGAATGAGATTGCGGCGGCGGATCTCCGCGCCGTCGAGCTTCAAGGCGGCGGCGGCCTCGTCGGCCAGCCTTTCCAGCACGTAACAGGCCTCCGGCCGCCCGGCGCCGCGATAGGCATCGGTCGGCACGGTGTTCGTGAACACGCCGGTACAGTCCACACTGATGGCCGGGGTGCGATACACGCCGGCCAGCAACGCGGTGTAGATCGCGCTCGGGATCGCGGCGCCAAAGGTTGAAACATAGGCGCCGACATTGGCGATGGTTTTCACCCGCAAGGCCAGGAAATGCCCCTCGCGGTCGAGCGCCATTTCGGCGTGCGTGGTGTGATCGCGCGCCTGATAGTCGGAGAGGAAGCTTTCGGAGCGGGTGGCGGTCCAGCGCAATGGCTTGCCGACGCGCATGGCCGCCCAGGCCAGCACCGATTCTTCCGGATAGAGTTTGCCCTTGTAACCGAAGCCGCCCCCGACATCCGGCGCGATGACGCGCATGCGCGATTCACTCATGCCGAGTTGCTCGGTCACGAGCCTGCGGATGTGATGCGGCACCTGCGTCGACGAATAGAGCGTGAGCTTGCTGCCGCCTTTCGGCGGCACGGCAATCAAGGCCCGCGGCTCGATGGCCGCGCCGCCGATGCGCTGGTTGACCAGATCGATGCTGACGATATGCGCGGCCGTGTCGAAGGCCGCGTCCACCGCGGGGGCATCGCCACGCGCCCAGCGGAAGCAGACATTATCGGGCGCGTCCTCATGGATGCGCTGCGCGCCGGGCGCAAGCGCGGCGGGTGCAGACGTTTCAGCGGGCAGGGGATCGTAGTCGATCTCGATCTTTTCGGCGGCATCGAGTGCGGCCGGCAGCGTTTCGCCCACGACCAGCGCCACAGGCTCGCCGACATGGCGAACCGCGTCACGCGCCAGCGCATAGCGGGGAGGCTCCGCCATCGGCGTGCCGCCGGGGCCTTTGATCGCCCACATCGCCCGCATCGGACCGACATTGTCGGCGCGCATGTCCTCGCCGGTCAGGATCGCGACCACACCGGGGCTTTCTTTCGCAGCCTTGGTATCGATACCGCGCAATTTCGCATGCGCATGCACCGCGCGCACGAACACCGCATGCAGCATGCCGGGCAGGTCGATGTCGCCGACATAGCGTCCTTCGCCGGTCAGGAAGCGGCGATCCTCCACGCGGCGCAGCGGCGCGCCGATGGCTTGCGCCGGATCGACGAGATCAATGTTGCCGGTATGATCGTCGCCCATCGGGCGCTACTGGACTTCTTCGCGCAGGACGTCGAGCTTCTCGAACACCACCTTGTCCGAAACGATGAACAGATCGGCATCGCCCGACAATGCGCGGTGCGTGGCCCATGACCAGGAGGGGATCGTGAACACGTCGTGCTGCGACCATTCGAAGGTCCGGTCGCCGATCTGCGAGCGGCCCTGTCCCGACACCACGAGGCAGATCATGTTATAGGCGCCGCGCTTGGGCCGTGTCTCCATGCCGTCCTTCAGCCGCATGGCATAACAGTCGAGCGTGGACATGACCGCGCCGCCGGTCTCCGGATTGATATATCGTAGGAGCTTCGAACCGTCGGGTGCGGATGGCATCTCACCCAGCATCCGGCGCGTGACATCGCCCGGAAAATGATATTTCGGCGAACTTGGCTCGCCGGTACGGGCATTGGCGACGGCCAGTCCCGCCGCGCGCCAGCGCCGTTCGTCGCCTTCGTCGACCTTCCAGAAATCCTCATCCTTGGGATCGCCGGGCTCGAAGAAATGCGCATTCAGGCCGCGCAGCAGCGGCATGTTCGCCGCATCGAACCAGATGATGCGGTTCTGGCTGCGATTGATATGTCCGTGCCAGGCCATTGGCGGCGTCAGGATCAGGTCGCCGGATTTCATCTCGCACCAGCGTCCATTGACGATGGTGGCGGCGCCATCGGCCTGGGTTGCGAAGCGGATCGCCGCACCGGTATGGCGATGCGGGCGGGCCTGCTCGCCTGGATCGAGCACGGTGAAGGCGCCGAGCAGGGTGCCGGTGGTCGCGGTCTCGTCGCCGAAGGCCGGATGCGACATGATCAGGGCGCGCCGTTCGATCTCCTCGATCGGCACTTCCGCGACGGCGCGGTGCAATAGCTCCGACGTGATGCGCCACGGCCAGTGAAACGGCGTGTCCGCCGGTTTCGGCTGCATCGGGGTGATGCGCTTGTAGCGGTCCCAGAGCGGATGCAGATGCGCCTGTTCAACCTCACGCACGTAAGGTGTGCCGGCGCCGATTTCGGCGGCTGCATGCGCCATGGGACGATCTCCGTATTGCCAGTCTTGTCGTGATCGGTTGGACCGTGGCGGGAATACCGGCCCGCCACGGCTTTCGCGTCTATCAGCTCTTCGGCATCTTCTGGTCGATGTTCTTGCTGTCGATGATGACATGCTCGATGAAGACACGCGGCTCCACCTTGTCGCCCTTCAGATATTGGGCGAGCACATCCACACCGAGCCGGCCCCACAGGACGGGGTTGAGCTCGATGGTCATGGCGAGATTGCCGTCCTTCAGCGCGCGCAGGGCCGGCGGCACGCCATTCATGCCGGTCACAATCGTCTTGCCCTTGCGGTTGGCAGCCAGCACCGCCTGGGTCGCGCCGAGAGCGACGTCGTCATTGGCAGTATAGATGGCGGCGAGATCCGGATGCGCGACCAGTGCGTCCTCGCTGTTCTTGAGGCCACGCTCGCGGGTGAGCGGACCGTCGGTGCGGAAGGCGACGGTGATGTCGGGATATTTGTCCATCACTTCGGTATAGCCTTCGGCGAGGTTGCGGAAGGTTGGCGCGCCCGACGGTCCGAGCAGCATGGCGACCTTGCCCTTGCCGCCGATCTGCTTGGCGGTCCATTCGGCGATGTCGCGGCCGATCTGCTTTTCGTCCATCGCGACATGCAGGGTCTGGTTGGGCGAGGTCGAACCGCGCGCGATCGATACGATCGGCACCTTGCCGGCGGCCGCGGCGTCATAGGCGGCATTCACGCCGGTGGCATCGATCGGCGAAATGAGGATGCCCTTGACACCGCGCGCGACCAGATCCTGCACGCCGTTGATCTGACGCAGCTTGTCTTCGTTGGAGGACACCGCGGCCACTTCCCAGCCGAGTTCCTTGGCGCGTTCCCGCACGCCGCGCAGCATGGCGATATAGAAGGGGTTGTCATCCTGCGGGAAGGCCACGCCGATGGTGGTCTTGTCCTGCGCGCGGACCGTTTCGGCCGGAGCCAGGACCAGGCCGGCAATGGCAACAGCAGACGCTAACAGCACACTGAGCTTTTTCATTATCCCTCTCCGTTCAACGCTTGGACCGCATGGAATCTGCCGCCGCAGCGGCAATGATGACAGCGCCGATGGCAACGCGCTGCCAATAGGAATCGACATTCAGCAGATTGAGGCTGTTGCCGAGAATGATCATGATGAATACGCCGATGACGCTCTTGTAGAGCGTGCCTTCGCCGCCATGCAAAGCCGCGCCGCCCAGCACCACTGCGGCGATGGCAGTGAGTTCGTAGAACTCGCCCGCGGTCGGCTGGCCCGATTGCAGGCGCGCCGCCAGCATGACACCGGCGATCCCCGCCATGGCGCCGCAGACTACATAGGTCGAGGCCGTGATGCGTGCGACCGGAACGCCGGACAGGAAGGCGGCCTCGCGTCCGCCGCCAGTGGCGTAGATCTGCCGCCCATAGGGCGTGGCATGCATCACCCAGGACAGCACGATCAGCAAGATGATCGGCACCCAGACCAGCGCATGCAGCCCGAAGATGCGCGTCGACCCGAACGCAACGAAGCTCGACGGCAGGCCGTATTCGCCCTCGACCGGCGCGCCGCCTGTGATCAGGAAGACCACGCCGCGGAACAGCACCATGGTGCCGAGCGTAGTGATGAAAGGATTGACCTTCAGATAGGCGATGATGATGCCGTTGATCAGTCCGACACCGGCACCGACCACGACGCCTGCCAGCACGCCCATGGCGATCCCGGCTTCCAGCATCACCATGGCCGAGACGCAGGCGGACAAGGCCGCCGTCGATCCAACTGACAGATCAAAGCCGCCGCCGATAATCACGAAGGTCATGCCCATCGCGATGACCGCCATGATCGAGGACTGAACGAGAATATTGTTCAGGTTGATCGGCGACAGGAAGCGGTCGGTGAGCAAAGTGGTGAAAACGCATAATGCGATCAGCGTGATCAGCGGAATCTGGCCGAGAAGGCGCGTCGAAATGGTATCGCTCGAAGTCATGGTCAGTGGGTTCCCCCGATCGATGCACGCAGCCGGCTTTCGTCCATCCCGTCCTTGCGGTCGATGCGGCTGGTGATCCGCCTGTTTCGAACCGAAAGGACCGTGTCGCAGATGCGCGCCAGTGCGGCGAGATCGCTCGAACTGACGACGACGCCGCCGCCGTCTCTGGTGAATTGTCGTATCAGCGCATGCACATGCATTTTCGCTGCAATGTCGATGCCATGCGTCGGCTCGTCGAGCAGCAATGTCGCCACGCGCCGCGCCAGCCATTTGGCAATGATGACCTTCTGCTGATTGCCGCCCGACAGAGACCCCACCCGCAATTCGGGACGGCGGGGGCGGATATCCAGAAGCTCCATCAACTTGCGCACCACCACGTCGCCGGCCCGGCGGCTGACCCAGAACGGAGAATTGTCGCGGGTCAGCGAGGGCAGCAGGATGTTGTCGCGCACCGAAAGGTTCATCACGAGACCCAGCGCCCGCTCGCCCGGAACGAAACCGACATCGGCGCGGATCGCGTCCGCAGGGCGCGCAAAATGCGTGGTGCGTCCGCCTGCCAGCCGTATTTTCGGGCGCTCATTGCCAAGACCGAACAGCCGCCGCACGATCTGGTCGCTGCCGCTGCCGAGCAGGCCGGCGAGGCCGACGGCTTCCTTCTCGCGCACCATCATCCGGTCGGCGCGTTCATCCAGTTCTTCAAGGAGCGGCTCGCCCGGCGTCAGGTGGTCGGTCGTGACCTCCTGCGCCATCTTGCCCGTCATGTCCTCGATCAGGTCGGCCGTAGTGAACGTGTCGCGCGAGCGTGTCGCGACCAGTTTGCCGTCGCGCAGCACCGTGCAGCGGTCGGCCAGCGTAACAATCTCGTCGAGCCTGTGGGAAATATAGATGATCGCCGTGCCCTGTTCCTTCATGCGCGTGATGACGGCGAACAGCCGTTCGATCTCGCGGTCCTCGAGCGCCGCGGTCGGTTCGTCGAGGATGAAGATACGGCATTTCAGCCGCAACGCCTTGGCGATGGCGACAAGCTGCCGTTCGGCAAAGCTCAGCGTATAGACCGGGCGATCCAGATCGGCCGTGAAATTGAGCTGATCGAGGTAATGCCGTGCGTCCTCGCGCATACGCTTGCGGTCGATGGCCGGCAGCACGCCGAGGATCCGGCGCATCGGCAGGCTGCCCAGCGCGATATTTTCCGCAATCGACAGCGCGGGCACCATCCGCAATTCCTGCGGGATGGTGACGATGCCCGACATGATGGCATCGCGCGGGCTTGAAAAACTGCGTTGCTCGCCGGCAATGGCGATGCTGCCGCTATCGGCCCGGTGTACGCCGCCGAGAATGCGGATCAGCGTCGATTTGCCGGCACCGTTCTCACCGACCAGCGCATGGGTCTCGCCAAATTCCAGCGAGAAATCCACATTGTCGAGCGCGAGCGTGGCCCCGAAGGCCTTCGTCAATCCGGTGACGGTGACTGCATTGCCGCGTCGCTCAGCGGAGGGCGCCTGATCTGCCATTCAGCGCTCCCGCATCCAGGCAGCGGCCTTGCCGATCCACTCGCCCTGCGGCTCGCCGCTGGCGTAACTCGCACCGAGATGATCGCAGCCGGCCAGTTCGAGTGTCGTCACGTCATTGCCCTGCGCGCGCATCGCGGCAACGAAGTCCTCTGCCTGACGGCGCAAATGCGGAAAATCGTCTGTGCCATAGCTCACGAAGAAGGGTGGCGCGCCTTGCGCCACATGCGTCATGGGCGAGGCATTGCCTTCGGCGCCCCCATTTTCCGGTCCGAGAAATCGCGGCCGCATAGACAGGCCCGATTGCGGGCCGAAAACGTAAGTCCCCGAGATCGGTAACGCGCCGCGGATCACATCGTGCGGCAATCCGCGCGATGCCCGCCAGTCCCTGCGCAACGCCACCAGAGCCGCGAGATGCCCGCCTGCGGAATGTCCGGTGATAAAAATGCGCCGCGGATCGCCGCCATGATCCGCAATCGTGGTATGCAACGATGCGATCGCGTCGCAGACATCGTCGTATTGCACCGGATGAACGTGCTGCGGAGCAAGCCGGTAACCGGCGCTGACGAAGGTGATGCCCTGTGCCGTCACGGCCGGCGCCATGAACAGCATCCATTCCTTGTAGCCGTTCGTCCAGCCGCCGCCATGAAGCGCGACGAGCACATCGCCATTGGGCTTCTTTGCGGGCACGATTGTCAGCGACTGATACGGATCGTAGCCATAATGAGAATCGATGCCCCGGACGTCGGCGCCTCGGCGCAAGACCTCCTCATGATAGCGGGCGCCGATCGCCGTGAACGGCTCCTGCGGCGGATACTCGTCAACTCGCACGAAACCCTCTCGTGGCCCTGACGGCCTTTTGGCCGCTTGTCGCTTTGCGCAGAAGTCCTTTTGTTCTTGCGGTGGCATCATCCGGCGCGTTGCCGGACGATGCAGTGCCGGATCAGACGCTAATGCGCGCGACCCGCATCTTGGAATCCACGACGCGCCCCTTGTCGATGATGACCTCGTTATCGAGCATCACCGTGCAATCGCGCATCGGTACGTCGTAATGGCCGCGCGTCGTGCGCTTGCCGCCGCCCTGCGAATTCGGGCCGGTGGAGAACAGGAAATTGCCGGCAAACACGCGTGCGCCGGCGCGGTGCCGTTCGGGATCGTCGCCGTTCATGGCGAGCGAATACCAGCGCGCCTGCGGGTTGAGGCCCCAGCCGAGATGCGAGAGCGCATAGGGGTCGCGGTCGTTCTCGTCCGCCTTGCCGTCGTCCAGCCAGTCGCGCATCAGCTTGGCGTCGAGACCGCCTTCGATCTTGGTGATGAACCCGTCCTTGATGTCGAGATGCACGGGATCCTGCACATAGCGGCAATAGGGGAGAATGATGATGTCGCCGGGCTGGATCACGACCTTGCCGCGTGCCGAACCTTCATTCGGGAAGGTGTGGATATGTCCGCCGCCCCAATGGTCGAAATGTCCGGGCTCGTCGGCGTAGCCCCATTGGGTCATGACCGGATATTCGCCGCAGGAATAGGTGAAGTCGGTGCCGGCCTCGGAGGTGACGCGGACTTCCCGCGTCTTCTGATATTTCTGCTCGGCATATTTAAGGGCCTCTTTCAGGCCGGGGGGCGACATGAGCTGTTCGAGATCGTCCGGCGCATCGATGATCATCAGCACGCGGGTGCCGCCGTCCATGACCTCTTTCAACCACTTGGTGAACAGGGGCACATGAAAGATCACGATCAGGTCGGCGGCCTTCACGGCTTCAAGGGTGCCCTTGCATTTGCCGATGGTCGGGACGCCGACCTTGGTCCAGGATGGGATCGAGTTGACCCGCATGTCATAGACATCGGCGCCCAGTTCGTCGGCGGCGGCAAAGGCCGCCTCGATATATTCCGTGCGCGTCGCGAGATCGCTGATGAGGGCGATGGTCTCGCCCGCTTTCACCTTGGACATCTCGAATTGCTTCTTGAACAGGAAGCCGAGTTTGCCGGGATTGATTTCGGTGGATCGAATGGCTGACGCGATCATGTCCGTCTCCAGCAGGCGGAAGTGGCAGGCAGGATGTTATCTGGAAATAGTCCAACGCCGTTGCGGCCGCGTCAATAGCGAATGCCGTTCATTAATCCACATGCGTCAATTTTGACTTGGACGGCTTGCGGGGGACGGGGTCCGGCCGTTCGCCCGTATCGTTGCTCCTGGATGCCTTGCCCGGCTCTCCCCCGACCAGCTTGCCCATGATCGCCACGATATCCGGCATATCGGCGCGCGTTCCTCCGACATGGCTGCGAACGATGAAGCCGTCGAACGCCATCAACAGGATATGCGCCAGACGCTCGCATTCCGGCTCGGTCAAGCGGCCGGACGGCAGCGCCTGCTGGAGCAATCCGGCGAGGATTTTTTCCGAACGGGACAACAGGTCGCTGCGAAAGGGTTCGTCCTTGTCGGTCGTCGACACGGCCTGCATCAGATTGTTGGCAAAACCGTTGTCCTCGGTCGGCAATTCAATCCACACCGCCTGAAGGATCCGCGACAGCCGCTGCGTGGGATCGGGAATGGCGAGAAGTTCGGCTTCAAGCCGCTCCAGCCGCACTTTCAGCCAGGGCTCGTAGGCAGCGTAAAAAATCTCGAATTTCGAGTTGAAATACACATAGATGTTGGACGGGGCGATCCCTGCCGCCCGTCCGATATCGGCGATGGATGTGCGCAGATAGGTCTGGTCGCGAAACAACCGGTAGGCATTGGCGATGATCGCGTCGCGCACCTTCGTCTTTTTGACCTGAGCCATCGCCTTGTCGTCACCGCGCCCCGGTGGAGGGCCTGACTCTGCATACGGCGTCGCATTCGCAAGCGCAATAACGTGCAACTGGCGAGAGGGCCCGCTAGGGCGCAGACCGGTGTTTATCGCGCCGGGGTGGCGGCAGTCGTCGCGGTCGCTTCGTCCACAATATCCCGGAAGGCGGCAGATTCGGTGATCCCGAGTTCGAGCTGGGCGCGGCTCATATATTCGTCGAGTTCTGGGCGGGGGCGCCCTTGCGCGATGGCGTTGTGAAGCCATGCGGCATGTCGGGCCCATTCGTCCTGCTGCTCGAATTCAGGCGATTCTTTCCAATGCTTCACCATCAGGCTGAGGATGTGTTTGGTCTCTTCCGTGCTCATCTGGCTGCTCCTTGCTCGCAGGCCAACCAAGCAGGACACGACTGGTTCCCGCAGACATGCAATCACCGCGTGTCAGAAAAATCTGACGCAGACTTGTGTCCAATGCACTGATTTGTCAGCGAAAAACGCGGCGTTTGCGCCTGTTGCGGAACGATCGAGGCGTGCGCGCCTTAAGTCGGTGGAACACATCTTCTGACCGTGAGGACAAACAAACATGACATATGAGACCGACCGCAAGACGACGCGTCCGTTGGCAACCGACTCCGACCGGGTCACGCGTTCGGGCGGAACCGGCGGCGCGTTAGTACAGATTCTGGGTATTGCGGCGATTGCATTGGTGGCGATGGCGCTGCTGGCTTTCGGCTATAACACGCGCGAAAGCGCCACTCAGACGGCGGCGGGCGGCGGCGACCTTTCGATCCAGGCGCAGCAGCCCGATCAGACTGATTACGTCGCGCCGACAGATCAGACGGAGCCGCCCACCACAACGACGGCTGGCCAAGGTGCATCGGAAGGCGAACAGCGCGCCCCAGCCCAATAACTGATTATGAGCCCGGCGGCCCACCGCCGCCGGGTTCGCGTGCCGCGATAGGCCACACATGAAAAAGTGTCAATTTGTGATGACACTTGTCCCGTAAGCATATTAGACTGCCGCCATGGTGTCGGCCTTTTGCAGACCTCCCTGGCGGATCATCCGGCCCGAACGGCCGGACTTTGACGTTGTGGCGCCTGCGTTCCGCGAGCGGGTGGCCCGATGAAGGCGGCCTTCCCATTCTCCGCCATTGTCGGTCAGGACGAGATGAAGCGGGCGCTGCTCATTTCGGCCATCGATCCGTCCATCGGCGGGGTGCTCGTGTTCGGCGATCGCGGGACCGGGAAATCAACCGCGGTTCGCGCACTCGCGGGCTTGCTTCCGAAAATGCGCGCGGTCGAGGGATGCCGTTATCGCTGCGATCCGGGTGCGAACGGGTCCGGCTGCTCAGAATGTCAGGAGCGTAACCGCAAAGGCAATCTGAAAAGTCATCTGGTCGATGTGCCGGTGGTCGATCTGCCGCTTGGCGTGACCGAGGATCGTGTCGTCGGTGCGCCCGATCTGGAATTGGCGCTCAGCCAGGGTATCAAGGCCTTCGAGCCGGGATTGCTGGCGCGGGCGCATCGCGGCTTTCTCTATATCGACGAAGTCAATCTGCTCGAGGATCATATCGTCGATCTGCTGCTCGACGTCGCCGCGTCCGGTGAGAATGTCGTCGAACGCGAAGGACTGAGTATCCGCCACCCCGCGCGCTTCGTGTTGATCGGTACCGGCAATCCGGAAGAGGGCGAATTGCGTCCGCAATTGCTCGATCGCTTCGGCCTGTCGGTGGAGGTGCGCACACCGACCGACATCGCCACGCGCATGGATGTGGTGCGCCGCCGTGACGATTTCGAGCGCGACCCTGCCGCTTTCATGCAGGCGTGGAAGCGCAAGGACGATGCTGTGCGGCGCATGCTGGCCTCGGCGAAGCTTGCGCTGCCGAAGGTCATCGTGCCGGACAAGGTGCGGGAAAGCGCCGCAAGGCTTTGCATGGGTCTCGGCACCGATGGCTTGCGCGGCGAACTGACGCTGATCCGGGCGGCGCGCGCGCTTGCCGCACTCGACAAGGCTGCGGAAGTCTCCGACGCGCATGTGCGCAGCATGGCGGCGTCTGCATTGCGGCATCGCCTGCGGCGCGATCCGCTCGACGAAGCGGGATCGGGTGTGCGGATCGAGCGCGCGGTCTCCGAATTGCTCGGACCATGACGGAACGCGGCCGCGACGACGAGCCGGGTCGGGAGGCCGCGCTTGCCTTGTGCATCCTTGCAGTCGATCCGGCATCGCTTGGCGGTTTGCATCTGCGGGCGCGGAGCGGGCCGCTACGCGATGCGTTGATGGCGCAACTGAAGATCACCTGCGCGGATCGTCCGGTGCGCAGATTGCCGCTGACCATTCCCGATAGCCGCCTGCTGGGCGGGCTCGATCTCGGCGCGACGCTGACAAGCGGGCGCCCGGTCAGCGAGCGCGGATTGCTCGCCGATTGCGACGGCGGGATCGTGGTCGCCCCGACGGCCGAACGCATGTCGGGGTCGCTTGCGGCGCGGCTCGCCGCGGTTCTCGATACGCACGAGGTTGCGGTGGAGCGCGAAGGCTTTGCAAAGCGCGATCCCGGCCGCATTGCGGTGATCGCGCTCGATGAAGGGCTCGAACCCGACGAGCGGCCGCCTTCGATTCTCCTGGAGCGTCTCGCCTTGCAAGTCCTGCTTCCGGATCGCGCGACACTCGATGCGCCGTTCGCGCCCTACCGGATCGCTGCCGCACGCAATGCGCTTCACAACGTGACAGCAGGCGACGACATGCTGCGCGCTTTGTGCGAAAGCGCGTTGATGCTCGGTGTGCAATCGGGACGCGCGCCCGCGATGGCGTTGCAGGTTGCGCGCATTCACGCAGCCTTATGCGGCCGCTCCTGTGTGATGGCCGACGATGCGAGCGTCGCCGCGCGCCTGGTCTATGGTTTTCGCGCCACTGTCGTCCCAGTTGAGGAACAACAGGACGACAGCGAGGACACACCGCCGCCGCCCGAGCAGGGCGATGACGGCGAAGCGCAGCAAAAGACCGAGCAGGATCTGACCGATGTCGTGCTTGCTGCGGCGAAAGCCTCGATCCCGAAGGGTTTGCTCGATCGGATACGGACAGGTCAGGCGCCGGCCATGCGGCGCGCGGCCACCGGAACCGCAGGGAACAAGATGCGCGCGAAACGCGGCCGGCCGCTGGGCTCGCGGCAGGGCGAATTGACGGCAGGTGCGCGGCTGAATGTGGTCGATACCTTGCGTGCGGCGGCGCCGTGGCAGGCGTTGCGCAGAAGGCAGCAGGGCGGTGACGAAACCGATGTCCGGCGCATCGCCGTGCGCCGCGAGGACTTTCGCATCACGCATTACACCCATCACAGCGAAACGGTGACGGTCTTTGTCGTGGATGCCTCCGGTTCGTCTGCGGTGCACCGGCTGGCGGAAGCCAAGGGGGCCGTCGAATTGCTGCTGGCGGATTGTTATGTGCGCCGCGATCAGGTCGCGCTGATCGCGTTTCGCGGCCAGAGCGCGGAACTGCTGCTGCCGCCGACGCGGTCGCTGCCGCGCGCCAAGCGCAGCCTTGCGGCATTGCCGGGCGGTGGCGGCACGCCGCTTGCCGCCGCGCTCGACGCCGCCCGCGACCTGGCGGATCAGGCGCGCCGCAAGGGGCAGACGCCGGTTGTCGTGCTGATGACCGATGGCCGCGCCAATATCGCGCGCGATGGAACACAGGGCCGGGAGAATGCGGAAGCCGATGCCGGGTTGGCCGCGCGCGCCATCCGCACGCTTGGCCTCACCTGTCTGATGGTCGACACATCTCCCTCGCCACATGCCGCGGCGCGGCGGCTTGCGGACAGCATGGGCGCGCAATATCTGCCGCTTCCCCGCGCGGATGCGCTAACCTTATCGAACGCCGTGCGCGCGGCCCTCTGATCGTCGAGGATTTTTCAATGGATATGCCGGAGGCCGTTGCCGGCCAGCGCGTGGAAATATCCTCACCTGCAGGCAAGCTCAGTTATTACCGCGGCGGCGAGGGGGAGGGGCCACCGCTGCTTCTGATCCACAGCATCAATGCCGCCGGCTCCGCCTATGAAATGAAACCGGTCTACGACCGCGCGGTGACACGCCGTATCGTCTATGCGATCGATCTACCGGGTTTCGGATTTTCGGACCGTTCCGATCGTCCCTATGACCCGCGCATGATGACCGATGCCGTCCACGCGATAACAGCCGAGATCCGCAAGGAACATGGCGACGCGCCCATCGATGCGCTGGCGCTGTCGCTGGGTTCGGAATTTCTGGCGCGCGCGGCCAGCGAGGAGCCCACGCATTACAGGACAGTGGGTCTGATCAGCCCGACAGGAATGGACAGCCGCGCGCCCTATGACGGACCGCCCGGCTCCGACCGCGGTAATGCCGTTCTCTATGCGATGTTCCGCAATCCATTATGGACGAAGGGCTTCTTCCGGATGCTCTCGTCGCGGATCAGCATCCGGTATTTCCTGAAAAAGACCTTCGGTAGCGACAAGATCGACGAAGGTCTGTTCGAATACGCCTATATCACCACGCACCAGCCCGGCGCGCGCCATGCGCCTTACCGTTTCGTTTCGGGCTATCTGTTCAGCAAGGATATCACACGTGTCTACGACGATCTGAAGATGCCGGTCTTTGTTGCGCATGGTGTGCGCGGCGATTTCGTCGATTACAAACATCTGGATAAGTACAAATCTCTGCCGAACTGGACGACGCACACGATGTCCACCGGCGCCCTGCCGCAATTCGAATTGCCCGGCGAATTCATGCGCCTGTACGAGGATTTCCTGACAACGCGGCCCCACTAAACGCTGTTTACGCGCGCAGGACCTTTTCGATCAATCTGGCGCCATCGGCGATCAGATGCGCCTTGAAGGCGGCTGCGACCGCCGACAGGCGCTTGCCCGTGAGGTGCACGGCGTACCAGTCGCGCATTACCGGCATGCCGGCGGCTTTCAGGACCGCGAGCCGACCCGTGGTCATTTCAAGCCCGGTGGTGTGTAGCGATATGAACCCGACACCGATACCCGCCATCACCGCCTGCTTGATGGCCTCGTTCGAACCGAACTCGATGGTCTCGGCGGGCTGAAAATCGGCCGCGGCAAAGGCGCGCTCCATGGCGCTGCGCGTGCCCGATCCGCGCTCGCGGATGAGGAAGGTTTCGCCGGCAAGCTGCGGGAGACGCAGGCTCCTGCGCCGCGCAAGGACATGACCGGGGGCCGCGATTACCGCGAGCGGATGCTGCGCGAATGGCGCGGCCTCGACATCGAGACTGGCCGGGGCGCGGCCCATGATGGCGACATCGACCAGATTGCCGGCCAGCACCGCGACGACCTGATCGCGATTGTCGACGGTCAGGCGGATACGGGTCGCAGGATGGGATTTGCGGAATTCGGCAATGAGCCGCGGCACGAAATATTCCGCAGTGGTCGTGGCGGCGATATGCAATTCCCCGCCACCGGAGCCCTTCAGCCGCTGCACGCTGTCGTCGGCCTCGCGCACGCGCTGTAACACGGCGCGCACATGGCCCAGCAGGTCGGTCCCGGCATGTGTCAGATGCATCTTGCGGCCGATCTGTTCGAACAGGGGCAGGCCGACATGCAACTCGAATTGCTGCAACTGGATCGAGACGGCGGGCTGACTGAGGTGCAGCTCCTGCGCTGCGCGGCCGAAATGCAGAAGGCGCGCGGCCGCCTCGAAGATCCGCATCTGGTGCAGGGTGGCGCGCGCGAGCATCGATAGTCATTCCTTATGCAAAGCATAATATCTATTTAATAGAGTTTATGGAAGTGGCCGCGTCTAATTCTACCCGCCGGGACAGGACGCGGGCGCATGCTGGATATTGCCAAATCTGCAAACGACCCGAAGACGCACGGTCTTGCGCCGGTCCGAACGTCATCCAAGTGATGCCATGACTCTCCGCGCGCTGATCTTCGATGTGGACGGCACCCTCGCCGATACCGAGGAGGGGCACCGCCAGGCTTTCAATCTCGCCTTTGCCGACCACGACCTGCACTGGAACTGGACCCGGCGGCTCTATATGGACCTGCTGAGGATTGCCGGCGGGAAGGAGCGTCTCGTCTATTATATCCGCAGCCTCGGCTGGCCCGAGGAGAAGACAGCGGCCACGCTGGAACTCATCCCCGCCATTCATGCCAGCAAGACGCGGCATTATACGGCGCGGATTGCGAGTGGCGGCCTGAGCGTGCGGCCCGGCATTGCGCGGCTGTTGCGCGAGGCGCGCGAGAGCGGATTGCGGCTTGCCATCGCCTCGACCACAACCCGCAGCAATATCGATGCATTGCTGGCCGGCAGCTTTGGTATCGAATCATGCGGATGGTTCGATGTGATCGCATGCGGCGATCAGGTCGAGGCGAAGAAGCCCGCGCCCGACATCTACGAACTGGCGCTGACACGCCTGCAAACGCGCCCCGCGCATTGCGCGGCATTCGAGGATTCCGCGAATGGCGTGAATGCTGCCAAGGCCGCCGGGATTTTCACCGTGGTCTCGCCAACGCAATGGACGCTGCGCGACGACTTGTCGGCGGCCGACATGCTGATTCCGGGGTTCGACGAGATGCATCTCCTTCAGCTTGTCAGAAACGAACATGCCCATTGGCCGATGCAACATCCGGAGGCTGCCTGATGGCACTCGAAGCACTGGTTTTCGATGTTGACGGCACGCTGGTCGATACGGAAGAACTGCACCGGCGCGCCTTCAATCAGGCGTTTCTGGAATTCGAACTGGGCTGGGAATGGCCCGCGGATCTGTATTCCGAGCTTCTGAATATTTCCGGCGGCGCGGCGCGCATCGAGCATTACATCGATTCACGTCCCGTTTCCGAGTTGCAGAAATTGCGCTGGCGCAGGCTGTTGCCGGCCATCCATCGCGAGAAAACCCGCATCTATGGCGACCTGATCGGGGGCAACATGGTGCGGCTGCGGCCCGGCGTGGCGCGGCTGATCGATGAAGCGCGACAGGCGGGCGTGAAGATCGGTTTTGCCGCCACCTCCCAATCCGCGAATGTGCAGCCCCTGATCGCATCCGCCTTCGGTCGCGAGGCCGGAGCGGCCTTCGATGCCGTGGTCTCAGCTGATCTGGTGGCGCGCAAGAAGCCGGCCCCGGACCTCTATCTTCTGGTAGTCTCGATGCTCGGCGTCAGCCCGGAGCATAGCGTCGCATTCGAGGATTCCTGCAACGGTGTCGCCGCCGCCAAATCCGCCGGCCTTGCGGCCATCGCCACGCCGAGCCGATGGACCCGGGGTCAGGACTTCTCGCGCGCCGATCTGGTTCTCGGCAGCCTAGGAGCGCCCGATCAGCCGCTTACACCCGCAGAATCAGCGCGCATTGGCGGCGCGCCCATGCTCGGCCTGGCTGAGGTCGAGCGCGTTCTAGGGCGATTGAACGAGGCGCGGGGACCTGCTGCGTTGCACAATCAAGCGGAAAAATGTGTCAATTTAAAATGACACATCGACTGTCAATCGTGTATGATTGGCAGTATGGACGTTACTTTCGTCAGACGCGGTGCAGAAGCGGCAGGGCGCCCCTGTCTCGCTGTGCTTCCGGGCCGGAGCGGCAACCTGCTCCGGGATATCCCACGGAGGCAACACGAGAACCGGCGGCTGCCCGAACCAGGAGGGTCGTAATCGCGGCCTCCTTGGCCGCACGCGATTGGCTTTCATGGCACAGACACGTGACGCGGGACGCCTGCTGGACAGCATTCGCGAGCCCAACGATCTGCGGCAGATCTCCGAAAGCGATCTCCTTCGGGTCGCGGACGAATTGCGTAAAGAGACCATCGATGCAGTCGCTGTCACCGGCGGGCATCTCGGCGCAGGTCTCGGGGTGGTCGAACTCACCGTGGCGCTGCATTACGTTTTCAACACACCGGACGACCGCCTGATCTGGGATGTCGGGCATCAGGCCTATCCGCACAAGATTCTGACCGGCCGCCGCGACCGTATCCGCACGTTACGGCAAGGCGGTGGTCTTTCGGGATTCACCAAGCGCAGCGAGAGCGCCTACGATCCGTTCGGCGCCGCGCATTCGTCGACCTCGATTTCCGCCGGTCTCGGCATGGCCGTCGCGCGCGACCTGAAGGGCGAAACGAATAATGTCGTGTGTGTGATCGGCGACGGCGCAATGTCGGCCGGTATGGCCTATGAGGCGATGAACAATGCCGGCGCCATGGATCAGCGGCTCATCGTGATTCTCAATGACAACGATATGTCGATCGCACCCCCTGTCGGCGCGATGTCGTCCTATCTGGCGCGCGCCATTTCCGGGCGGACCTATCTGTCGGTGCGGGAGATCCTCAAGCAGATCTCGAAGATGTTGCCGAAATATTTCGCCGGGCAGGCGGCGCGCACGGAAGCTTTTGCGCGCAATTTCTGGACCGGCGGCACGCTGTTCGAGGAACTGGGCTTCTATTATGTTGGGCCGATAGACGGGCACGATTTCGATCATCTGCTGCCGGTGCTGCGCAATGTGCGCGATGCGCCGAACGGTCCGATACTCGTTCACGTCGTGACGGAGAAGGGCAAGGGCTATGCGCCCGCGGAAGCTGCCGTGGACAGATATCACGGCGTGGTCAAGTTCGACGTGGCAACCGGCAAGCAGGTCAAGGCCAAAGCCAACGCGCCGTCCTACACGAAAGTGTTCGGCGAAAGCCTTGTGAAAGAGGCGCAGAAGGATTCGCGCATCGTCGGAATCACTGCGGCGATGCCCGGCGGCACCGGGATCGATATTTTCCAGAAGCAATTTCCGGAGCGGACATTCGATGTCGGGATTGCCGAGCAGCATGCCGTCACCTTCGCCGCCGGGCTGGCGGCGGACGGCATGAAGCCCTTCGCGGCGATCTATTCGACCTTCCTGCAGCGTGCCTATGACCAGATCGTGCACGATGTCGCGATCCAGAAATTGCCGGTTCGCTTCGCCATCGACCGTGCGGGCCTTGTGGGTGCCGACGGGCCGACACATGCGGGCTCGTTCGATCTGGCCTATCTGGGCTGCCTTCCGGGTTTCGTGCTGATGGCCGCAGCCGACGAAGCCGAACTTGTCCACATGGTTGCGACCGCCGCCGCTCTCGATGACGGACCGTGCGCGTTCCGCTATCCGCGGGGCGACGGCGAAGGGGTGGAGATGCCGGAGGCCGGAATGCCACTGGAAAGCGGACGCGGCCGCATCATTCGCGAGGGAACCAGTGTGGCGCTCCTGTCGCTGGGGACGCGGCTTGCCGATTGCAGGACAGCGGCCGAGCAACTGGCGCGCCTCGGACTGACAACAACGATTGCAGATTCACGTTTCGCAAAGCCGCTGGACACCGAGCTTGTGAAGCGGCTGGCACGAGAACACGAAGTGCTGATAACCGTGGAGGAAGGATCGATCGGCGGATTTGGATCGCAAGTCCTGCAATTTCTGGCGCAGCGCGGTATGCTCGACCGCGGTCTGAAGATACGCTGCATGGTGTTGCCGGATGCATTCATCGATCAGGATTCACCTGTCGCCATGTATGCCAGGGCCGGACTGGATGCGCATGGTATCGTAACAACGGTTTTCGACGCACTCGGGCTGGACCTGGACGCCGCGTCGAAATTGCGTGCCTGAAGGTGCCGGGTCTGCTGCAAACTCAGTGCTCACGCGTTGCGGGCGAGAGCGAAAGGGGAGAGTGGCACTTGCTGTCGAAGCGCGCCGACCGTGTCACGCTCGAGCAATTCCTCGCGGATGCGTCCGGTCCTAATCGCGCGATTGCGTCGGAGTTGCAAACGCTCGTTCTCGATATCGCGGTGGCCTGCCGGGCGATCGCCCGGTTGCTGGCGCAGGGTGCGATCGACGGCTTTCACGGCCATAGCGGGCACGTCAATCTGGACGGCGATATACAACATAAGCTCGATGTCGTGGCGAACGACATCTTCATCCGTGCGACACAGGCACATGGCACGCTGTCGGGATTGCTGTCGGAAGAGATGGATGAACCCTGTCGCATTGCGAAGGATTATCGCAGGGGATCCTATCTTCTGGTCTTCGATCCCCTCGACGGCTCATCGAATATCGACGTGAATGTACCTGTCGGCAGCATTTTCTCCATCCTGGCTGCGGCGCGTCCGGGTTACGACGCCGAGGCTGAGGACTATCTGCAATCGGGTCTGCATCAGGCAGCCGCCGGTTATGCGCTGTACGGCCCTGCGGTCATGCTGGTGCTGAGTTTCGGTGCGGGGGTACACGGCTTCACGCTTGAGCCGGACCGCGGCGAGTTCGTGCTCACCCACGAGGATATCCGGATCGATTCCTGTACGTCCGAATTTGCCATCAACGCCTCCAACAGCCGGTTCTGGGAGCCTGCCATCCGCCGCTATATCGACGAATGCCTGGCCGGCAAGATCGGCGTGCGGGAAAAGGATTTCAACATGCGCTGGGTCGGCTCGCTGGTGGTGGAGGCGCACCGGATCCTGATGCGTGGCGGTGTCTTTCTGTATCCGCGCGACACCCGTGACCGGACACGCAACGGGCGGCTGCGCCTGCTCTACGAGGCGAGCCCGATCGCCATGCTGTTCGAGCAGGCATCCGGCCGTGCCGGGACCGGCCGCGAGCGCATTCTCGATATGGTGCCGACAAGTCTGCATCAGCGCGTGCCGCTGATATTCGGCGCCTCCGATGAGGTGGAGCGCATCGAGCGTTATTGCCGCGATCCCGAGGAGACCTACAATGCCCCGCTATTCGGCGCGCGCGGGCTATTCCGTAACGTGAACTGATGCAATGTCCGTCCGTCATCCGATCATTGCGATTACCGGCTCTTCTGGTGCGGGCACCACATCTGTCATGCGCACCTTCGAGCAGATTTTTCGCCGGGAAAAGATCAAGGCCGCCTTTATCGAGGGTGACAGTTTCCATCGCTACAACCGAACGGAAATGCGCGCCCGGCTCGCAGCGCCTGTGGGCGACGGACGGCTGTTCAGCCATTTCGGGCCGGAAGCGAACCTTTTTGCCGAACTCGCCGATCTGTTCCGGCAATATTCGGAAAACGGCACGGGCCGGATCCGGCATTATCTGCACAATGAGGCGGAAGCCGCGCCCTATGGCCTGGAGCCCGGCAACTTCACCGCATGGGAGGAATTGCCGGCCGGCACGGACCTGCTTTTCTATGAAGGGCTGCATGGCGCGGTCGTCGACGGCGATACGGATGTCGGGCGCCATGCCGATCTGCGCATCGGCGTCGTCCCGGTCGTCAATCTTGAATGGATCCAGAAGCTGCATCGCGACCGTGCGTCGCGCGGCTATTCCACCGAAGCCACCACGGATACGATCCTGCGGCGCATGTACGATTATGTGCATTACATCGTCCCGCAATTCTCGCGCACGCATATCAACTTCCAGCGCGTGCCGGTGGTCGATACGTCGAACCCGTTTATCGCAAGGCATGTGCCGACGCCCGACGAGAGCATGCTGGTCATCCGCTTCGCCGATCCGCGCGGCATCGATTTTCCCTATCTGCTGTCGATGCTGCGCGATTCCTTCATGTCGCGGCCCAACACCATCGTCTGTTCCGGCGGCAAGATGGATCTGGCCATGCAACTGATATTCACACCGATGATCTGGCGGCTGATCGAGCGGCAGAAGCAGGCGCTCACGTCATGAGCGCTGTGGGAAACGCAACGCGACGGAACGAGGCATGTACGGCCGTCTGGACTTCGAGCGTGATGGCCGCGACTGGCCGAACCGGGCGGCGAGCCGCTTCGTGCGCGCGGCCGGGATGGACTGGCATGTCCAGGTCATGGGACGCGGCCCGGTTATTCTCTTCCTTCACGGCACCGGCGCCAGCTCGCATTCCTATGGAGACCTGCTGCCGCGGCTCGCGCGTGATTTCACCATCGTCAACCCGGACCTTCCCGGTCACGGCTTCACGCAAAAGCCGCCGCACGAATTCCTCTCGCTGCCCGGAATGGCGCGCGCGATCGCGTCCTTGCTGCGCGAATTGTCGCTCACGCCGGACATCGCCGTCGGGCATTCTGCGGGGGCGGCCGTGGCCATCCAGATGACACTGTCGAAACTCATCGCTCCGCGCGCGATCATCAGCCTGAACGGTGCGTTATTGCCGCTCGGCGGGGCCGCCGGCGCGGTCTTTGCGCCGCTTGCCAAACTGATGGTGCAGATTCCCTTTGTCCCCGGCCTGTTCGCCCGCCGTGCACGCGATCCGCAGGCGATCCAGCGACTTGTCGACGGCACCGGATCGACGCTCGATCGCAAGGGTGTCGATTATTACCGCAGGCTCGCCGGCACGCCGTCGCATGTCGAGGCCGCGCTCGGCATGATGGCCAACTGGGATCTGCGGCGCTTCTCCGAAATCCTGCCGAGACTGAAAACACCGCTCATGCTGGTGGTCGGATCGAACGACAAAACGATCCGTCCGTCCGACGCGCAACGCGTGAAGCGCATATTGCCGCATGCGGAGATCGTCACGCTGCGTGGCCTCGGACATCTGGCGCATGAGGAGCGCCCGGAGGAGGTAGCCGTGCTGATCCGTAAGGCCGCACAGGACGCGGGCCTGCATCCCGCGGCGACGGATTAGCGCCATGCTGGATGTCACCTCCTATCGCGGACCGACAGACCTCAAGCCCGACGACCGGCCACATGCGGTTGTGATCGGCAGCGGGTTCGGCGGACTGGCGGCGGCCATCCGGCTCGGAGCACGCGGCTACCGCGTCACCGTCTTCGAGGCGCTCGATGCGCCGGGCGGCCGCGCCTATGTCTACCGGCAGGATGGGTTCACTTTCGATGCCGGGCCGACCATCGTCACCGCACCCTACCTGTTCGAAGATCTGTGGTCCCTGTGCGGACGCAAATTCTCCGACGACATCGATCTGCGGCCGGTCTCGCCCTTCTACCGCATCCGCTTTCATGACGGCGAGATCTTCGACTATTCCGGCAATGCCGATGAGATGGAGCGGGCGGTGGCGCAATTGTCGCCCGGCGATCTGGAGGGCTACCGGCGCTTCATGGCGATGAGCGAAGCCACCTGCCGCAAGGGCTTCGAGGAACTCGGCCATGTCCCGTTCCTGTCCTTCTTCGACATGCTGCGCATCGCGCCGGACCTCGTGAAGCTGCAATGCTATCGCACGGTCTATGGCGAAGTATCGCGCCACATCGGCAGCGAACGTCTGCGGCAGGTGCTGAGCTTTCATCCGCTGCTGATCGGCGGCAATCCGTTCAGCGTGACCTCGATCTATTGCCTGATCGCGCATCTGGAACGGCGCTGGGGTGTGCATTTCGCCATGGGCGGAACGGGCGCGCTGGTGCAGGGGATGGTGCGGCTGATCGCTTCGCAAGGTGGCGTTGTTCGCTGCCTGTCACCGGTCCGGTCGATCACGGTCGAGAAC
>JAEVZN010000222.1 GCA_023392205.1 Pseudomonadota bacterium | reverse complement strand
GTATGGTCAAGAAGCTGTTCGAGGTTCTTGGCCCGCGTTATCAGGAGCGCAAGGGCGGCTATACCCGTATCATCAAGGCCGGCTTCCGCTACGGCGATTCCGCGGCTGTTGCGGTGATCGAATTCGTCGACCGCGACGTCGATGCCAAGGGCCTGGACTCCGGTCCGGTTCAGGAGCGGCGCGGGAACGAAGACGCAGCCGCCGCCTGATCGCGGTGATTTGGGACATGACCAGAAGGGCGGTGCACGGCGCCGCCCTTTTTGTTTGTGTCGTGGTTCTGCTTTTCCTGAACGGTGCTGGCGCCATGGCAGACAGCCCGCAGGATCGTGCGCTGCTTGCGGCAGCGGCCAGTGGAGATATCGCATCGGTCCGGCGACTCCTAAATGAGAAGGCGAGCGTTGCGGCGCGCGACGAGCAGGGGCGCACGGCGCTGCTGCTCGCCACTCACGGCAATCACATCGAGGTTGCGCAAGTGCTGATCGCGGCCGGCGCCGATGTGAATGCCAAGGATAACATTCAGGACAGTCCGTATCTGTTTGCGGGTGCGCGTGGGCGCACCGAAATTCTCAGGATGACGCTTGCCGCGGGTGCCGACCTGAAAAGTCTGAACAGGTTCGGCGGTACTGCGCTCATCCCGGCCTGTCATTACGGCCATGTGGATGCGGTGAAGGTTCTGCTCGCAACCGCTATCGATCCGGATCACGTCAACAATCTGGGCTGGACCGCGCTCATGGAAGCCGTGATCCTTGGCGATGGCGGTGCGGTGCATACGCAAATTGTCGGGCTGCTGCTCGACGCCGGCGCGGATCCGCAGATCGCCGATCGCGACGGCGTGACGCCGCTGTCGCATGCGCGGCGGCGCGGATATGCGGACATGGTGCAGCTTCTGGAAGCGCACGGGGCGCGCTGACGCGGCCGTTATGCCGCCTCGCGCTATTTCTTTTTCTTGTCCGGTCCGCCGATGGCGCCATAGAGGTCGACCGGCGCGAAATCGTCCGTGATGATGGCACCGCGTCGGGTCTGCGACGCGACATCGACGATCCGTTTTGCGAACATCGGCGGCAACGGGTGGCGGAACTTGAATTGCTGCTGCAAGCTCGCCGCACGCTCGCGCAATTCGTCGAAGGAGGGGGCCGCATCGGTCGCAATTGTGATGACCTCACCCTCGCCCGAAGGATACAGGTCCACCCGCTTGAAGACATCGCCCAGCGTCAGGACGGTGGAGGCATAGAGCTTGGTGCCGTCGTGGACGTTGAAGGCGACCGCCCCGCCGGGCCTTAGCCGTGTCCTGAGCAGCTGATAGAATTCCTTTGTCAGCAGATGAAACGGCACGAAGCCGCCATGAAAGGCATCGACCAGAATGAGATCGTAGTTCTTCTTGCTGCGATTGATGAAGACGCGGCCGTCCGCATCGATATAGCGCACGCGTTCGCTGTCGCGGATGCCGAAGAAACGCCGCGCGGCGGTGATGACGCCGGGATCGATCTCGACGGTATCGATGCGCGCATCCGGCATTGCGCGGCCGAGATAGGTGGAAATCGAGCCGCCGCCAAGGCCGATCATCAGGATGTCTTTCGGCTCGGGGGGATAGATCACGCCGAGCGTCATGAATTGCGTATAGGCGATGATCAGGTCGTCGGGATCGGGCAGGTCGGTGGCGGATTCGGTATAGTTGAAGCCCTTGAGCTGAAACGACATGGTCACGATGTGACGGCGCTTGGTGATGATGATGTCGTTGTATTCGGTCTCGATGCGGGCGAGCTGGCCGTCCGGTTTTTTCAGGAGCGCGTTGCGCAGGTCCTGATCGACCAGCGTGTCGGCGTGGGCGGGGAAGCAGGCGAGGGCGGTGGCGAGCAGGATGATGGACGAGGTCACAGCCTTGCGCGGGCTGCGCATCAGGAGCGGCAGGAAAATCAGCAGCAATCCCGCCGCGATCCCGGCCCCGCCCAGCATCAGGGTGATGGCGCGCGAGCCCATTGAGGGGATCAGATAAAACGTGGTGCCGAGCGTGCCGACGATCGAGCCTGCGGTCGAGATGCCATAGACGGTGCCGGACACCGTTCCGGAAGAGGAGGCAGAACGAAGCAGAAGACGGATCGCAAAAGGGGAGAACATGCCGAGAAACACCACGGGAAAGAACAGAATAACCATTGAAGACACCAGACTTCCAATCTTGATATCGTCGATGGCGGACAGCACGGCCTCCAGCACCGGCTGGGAAAAGGTCGGCAGAACAAGGATATAGACCGATCCGATAACCACCGTGACGCCCAGCACGCGCAGCGAGGGCATCCGGTCGGCCAGCCATCCGCCGATGAAATAGCCGACGGTCAGCGACAGCAAAACCGTCGAGATCAGCGACGCCCATGTGTAAATTCCGCTGCCGAAATAAGGGTTTAGGTAGCGCGAGCCGAGCATCTCGAAGCTCATCACGATCGCTCCCACCACAAAGGCGGACAGATAAACGAGCGCCGCCGGCGCGGCCCCGGCCTTCTCCGACAATTCGGTCACGAAACCCCTCCATGTCCGGCCGCGACGCGGCCGAAATTCTGTCCGGCCCGCAATGTGGACCGGTTGCAGGTAGCGGGTCCACAAGTGTCTGGTCCAATTGAATGTTTTGCGCGCCTTGCATGAACCCGATGTGTATGAAAAACCTTCTTTGGGGTCAGGCTGCGGCCTATATCTGTGCCCTGAATCGGGGATCTGACATGACCGGGAAAAGCAGCCTCGCGGCTGTCGCCGTCATTGGCGCATTGGCGTTGGTTCCGCTGGCGGGCCAGAACCCAATCGGCGAGGCACAGGCGCAGCAGCGTGCGGTGCCAAAATCGGCCGCGGAATTGAAGCTCTCCTTTTCTTCGGTGGTGAAGAAAGCCACGCCCTCCGTGGTCAATGTTTATGCCGCGCGCGCGGTCGAGAACCGCAATCCGCTCTTCGAAGACCCGTTCTTCCGCCGCTTCTTCGGGGCGCCCGGCACCATCCCGCGCGAGCAATTGCAGCGGTCGCTTGGCTCCGGCGTGATCGTGGATGCGACCGGGCTGATCATCACCAACAATCATGTGGTCGAGGGCGCCACTGAGGTGAAGGTATCGCTGTCCGACAAGCGCGAATTCGAGGCCGAGATCGTGCTCAAGGACGCGCGCACCGATCTCGCCGTACTCAAGATCAAGGACAGCAAGGAACGCTTTCCCTCCATCGAATTCGGCAATTCCGATGAACTTGAAGTCGGCGATCTCGTTCTCGCCATCGGCAATCCGTTCGGCGTCGGCCAGACGGTGACGCATGGCATCGTGTCGGCTTTGGCGCGCACGCAGGTCGGCATCACCGATTATCAGTTCTTCATCCAGACCGATGCCGCCATCAATCCCGGCAATTCCGGCGGCGCATTGGTCGATCTTTCGGGAAAGCTGGTCGGCGTCAACACGGCGATCTTTTCGCGGTCCGGCGGATCGCAGGGCGTGGGTTTTGCCATTCCCGTCAACATGGTGAAGGTCGTTGCGCAATCCGCCAGAGGCGGCGGCAGTGCGGTGAAGCGGCCCTGGCTCGGCGCAAAGCTGCAAAGCATCACGCCGGAACTGGCCGATGGCCTCGGCCTTAAACGGGCGGCCGGTGCGCTGGTCGCCGGAGTCATGGCGGACTCGCCGGCGGGACGTGCCGGGCTGCGCACGGGGGACGTGATCGTCTCGATCGACGACATTGCCGTCGATGATCACAACGCGTTCGACTACCGCTTCGGCACGCGACCGCTTGGCGGTCAGGCGCAACTCGGGCTGCTGCGGGCGGGCCGGGAAACGACCCTTGCAGTGGCGTTGCAGGTGGCCCCCGACCGGCCACGCGAGGAGGTACTAATCAGGGCGCGATCACCCCTGACCGGCGCCAAGGTCGGCAATCTGTCCCCGGCTCTGGCCGAGGAATTGCGTCTGGATTCGTCGGCGGAAGGCGTGGTGGTGCTTGAGATCGCCAACGGCTCGCCGTCGCACCGGCTCGGGTTTCAGCGTGGCGATGTGCTGATCGCGATCAACGAGCAGCGTGTGCAGACCAGCAAGGAGCTGGAACGCCTGACCAGAAATCCGCAGCGCATGTGGCAGATTACAATTCTTCGCGGCGGACGGCAGGTTTCGGCCACGTTCGGCGGATGAGCCCGCGCTCCAGGTCCGGCGGACCCAATCTGTTCAGCGCCGCAGGCCTGGGCGACAACGCACCGCGTCCGCTAGCCGATCGGCTGCGTCCGCAATCGCTTGCCGAGGTCGTGGGCCAGGAGCAGTTGCTCGGCCCCGATGGCGCGCTGACCCGCATGCTGGCGACGCGCACGCTGGGCTCGCTGGTCTTCTGGGGTCCGCCCGGCACCGGCAAGACGACAGTGGCGCGCTTGTTGGCTCAGGAGACCGATCTGCATTTCGAGCAGATCTCGGCGATCTTTACCGGAGTCGCCGATCTGAAGAAGGTGTTCGAGGGCGCACGCCTGCGCCGCGAGAGCGGGCAGGGCACGCTCCTCTTTGTGGACGAGATCCACCGCTTCAATCGCGCGCAGCAGGATTCTTTTCTGCCGGTGATGGAAGATGGCACCATCGTGCTGGTGGGCGCGACCACCGAGAATCCATCCTTCGAACTGAACGCGCCGCTCCTGTCGCGTGCGCGTGTGCTGGTGTTTCGCTCGCTGGATGACGCGGCGGTCGACCGGCTATTGTCGCGCGCGGAGGAGATCGAAGGCAAACGACTGCCGCTCGATGCGCAAGCACGCACGGCGCTGATCCGCATGGCCGACGGTGATGGCCGCGCCTCGCTCACGCTCACGGAGGAAATCTGGCGCGCTGCGCGCGAGGACGAAATCTTCGATCCGCAGGGATTGCAGAATGTCGTGCAGCGGCGCGCGCCGATCTACGACAAGAGCCAGGACGGTCATTACAATCTGATCTCGGCGCTGCATAAATCCGTGCGCGGTTCCGACCCGGATGCCGCGCTTTACTATCTCGCGCGCATGTTTGATGCCGGCGAGGACCCGCTCTACATTGCGCGCCGCGTGGTACGGATGGCCGTGGAGGATATCGGGCTTGCCGACCCGCAGGCGCTGATAATCTGCAACGCTGCCAAGGATGCCTACGATTTCATGGGCTCCCCCGAGGGCGAACTCGCCATCGCCCAAGCTGTGATCTATGTCGCCACCGCGCCGAAATCGAACGCTGCGTACCGGGCCTATGGCGCCGCCATGCGGGCGGCCAAGGAACATGGATCGCTGTTGCCACCCAAGCACATCCTCAACGCGCCGACGCGGCTGATGAAGGACGAAGGCTACGGCCGCGGCTATGCCTACGATCACGACACTGCGGAGGGGTTTTCGGGGCAGAATTATTTCCCGGACGAACTCCCCCGCCAGAGTTTCTACAATCCACCCGAACGCGGATTCGAGCGCGAGATCAGAAAGCGGCTGGATTACTGGGCGAAACTGCGCGCGGAAAAGGATGAGGTATAGGAC
>JAEVZN010000216.1 GCA_023392205.1 Pseudomonadota bacterium | reverse complement strand
CATATTGCGCGTAGATCGCAGCGGCACCGGCGCCGAGGGGGGTCAATGCGGTCACACTCTTCGCCGCCTCCTGAGACAGGCGCAGATCCTTCAGCATCATCGCAGCGGTGAAACCGGCTTGATAATCGCGATTGGCCGGCGAGGTTGGCACCGGTCCCGGAACCGGACAATAGCTCGTCAGCGACCAGCATTGACCGGACGATTTGGACGCGATGTCGAAAAGCTTCTGAGCGTCGAGTCCGAGTTTCTCCGCAAGCACAAACGCTTCGGACACCGCGATCATCGAAATGCCGAGGATCATGTTGTTGCAGATCTTGGCCGCCTGTCCGCTTCCAGGCCCTCCCGCATAAACGATATTACGGCCCATGTTCTGAAGGATCGGCGTTGCCTTTTCCAGCGCCGCCTCGCTGGCGCCGACCATGAAGGTCAACGTGCCGGCCTGAGCGCCCGACACGCCACCCGACACGGGCGCATCCACCATCATCATGCCCTTCTGCTCGGCAGCCTGGGCAACCTCGCGCGCGGTATCGACATCGATGGTCGACGAATCCACGAACAGCGTTCCCGGCACAACGCGCGCGATCAGGCCGTCCTCGCCCAGATAGGTTGCGCGCACCTCGGCACCGGAGGGAAGCATCGTGACCACGACATCGGACTGCGTCGCGGCAGCGCCAGCACTTTCTGCCGCCGTTCCTCCTTGCGAGACGAATGCCTGCAAGGCTTCCGGATTGACGTCGAAGCCGAGAACGGTGTGCTCCGCCTTGACAAGATTGTGCGCCATTGGCCCGCCCATATTGCCGAGCCCGATGAATGCGATGGTGGCCATGAACGCCCTCCGCGTCAGTTCTTATACATTCTGTCCGAAAACCGGCATGGACTTCGTTAATGCGGATGTTCGCGGGCCGACTGCAAAGCCAGCACCAGATACGCGCAGAGCAGCATTAACTGGATCGCCACCACAAGCCAGGAGCCGCCATAGATCTGCGGGAAAAAGACCTCGACAGCCGCCATGGATACAACCGCCGTAAGCCACACAACCGCGCCCCAAACGGCGGCGAGCCAGAGGCCGACCGCTGCAATCAGATCGATGATTGCGAAATAGACCGTCGCTGCCTGCCAGGGCACCGGACGCAGCGTGAATGTCGTGTCCGGCCCTTCGCCGATCCCGAGCACGACAGACCAATGGTACAGACCTTTCAGCATCGCTACGACGGCCATACCGCGCAAAAACCAGATCAACCACCGTGTCCATTGCCCCTGTGCCTGTCCGTCGGCTCCGGCCTGGACCGGGTCCGCGCCCTGCCGGTTCTGGGCCACAATAGGTTCATTCATGTCAGGCAAAGCTCCCCTTGCGGCAGCGGCGCAAAATAGGATTCGACATCGTTCGCATTCACGCCCTCAAGCGTATCCGGTTGCCATGCCGGGGCATTATCCTTGTCGACGATCAACGCACGCACACCTTCATAGAAGTCGTGACCATAGACGATCCGCGAAACGATGCGAAATTCCAGGGTCATGCATTCCTCGAATGATCGAAAGCGCCCGGCGCGCATCTGCGCCAGAGCCAGTCGCAGACTTGTCGGCGACCGTTTGCGCATGATCTGCAAGGTCGCAGCCGCCCATTGCGCCTGATCTTTTCCGGTCTGCGCTTCGCGTTCCAGGGCCGCCAGAATGTCCTCGACCCGATCGAAGCTGAACGTCCGGTCGATCGTCCGCCGCCTCGCTATCACATCGCCAGCGCCCGGTCGCTCCATGAATCCGGCCAGCGTCGCGTTGACCGGTTCCGGCTCGCATAATGCCATTGCGAGATCGGGGATGCGATGTGATTTGACATAGTGCGTCGCCGCCCCGGCCCCGACGGCATCCGACGGGCCAAGGCGCTCCCCGGTCATGGCACAATAAGTGCCGATCTCGCCTGCTAGTCTGGGCAAGGCGTATGTGCCGCCCACATCCGGGAAAAAGCCAATGCCGACTTCGGGCATTGCAAAAGCATAGCGCTCGCCGGCAACCCTGTGCGATCCGTGGATCGAAATCCCGACGCCGCCCCCCATGACCAGGCCATCGATCAGCGCGATACAGGGTTTGGGATAGCGCTTGATCTGCCTATTGAGCCGGTATTCGTCGCGGAAGAATGCGAGCGCCTCGCTTTGCCGGCCGGCCTTGCCCAGTTCGTAGAGCAGACGGATGTCACCGCCCGCGCAGAATGCGCGTTCGCCTTGTGCGCGAATGATGACACGCGTCACCGACGCGTTCTGCTTCCAAGTGTCGAGTTCTGCGGAAAGCTTTCGCACCATATCATGCGTGAGCGCGTTGAGCGCTTTCGAACGATTGAGCGTGACGACACCCGCACAGCCGCGTTGCTCGAACAGAAGGTCCATGCTTGCGGTCACGTTCAGTTGTCCAGAAGCTCGCGGCTGATGATCAGTCGCATGATCTCATTGGTACCTTCCAAAATTTGATGCACACGCACATCGCGCAGCACGCGCTCGATCGGGTGGTCCTGCAGGTAGCCGTAACCGCCATGCAATTGCAGGCAGCCATTCACGACCTCAAAGCCGACATCGGTAGCAAACCGCTTGGCCATGGCCGCAAGCCGCGTCGCGCCCGGCTCGCCCTCCGACACCGCCTGCGCGGCGCGCCACAGCATCAGGCGCGCGGATTCCAGTTCGGTCGCATAATCGGCGATGCGGAAACGCAGCGCCTGAAATTCCGAAAGCCTCGTCCCGAACTGACGCCGGTCACGCATATAGGTGATGGTGCGGTCCAGGCAGAATTGCGCACCGCCCAGCGAACACGCGGCAATGTTCAGCCGCCCGCCGTCGAGCCCCATCATGGCGATCCGAAATCCCTCGCCCTCCTGCCCCAGCAGGTTGGCGACCGGGACGCGGCAATTCTCGAACAGCACCATGGCCGTGGGCTGCGATTTCCAGCCCAGCTTCTTCTCACGCGCACCGAAGGAGAGGCCGGGTGTGCCTTTCTCGACGATGAGGCACGAGATGCCCTTCGCTCCCGGTCCGCCGGTGCGCACCATGCACAGGTAAAGGTCGGAGGTTCCGCCACCCGAGATGAAGGCCTTCGCCCCATCGATGACGTAGCTGTCGCCGTCACGCCGGGCGCGCGTCTGCAGGCTGGCCGCATCCGAACCCGCACCGGGTTCGGTCAGGCAATAGCTGGCAAAACGCTCCAACGAGCAGAGCTTCGGCAGATAGGCGGCGCGCTGACCGGCATTGCCGAACCTGTCGATCATCCATGCCGCCATATTGTGGATGGTCAGGTAGGCGGCGGTCGAGGTGCAGCCCTGCGCCAGTTCCTCGAATATGATCGCGGCATCGAGCCTCGTCAGCGCTGAGCCGCCGGCTTGCTCGCCGACATAGATACCGCCAAAGCCGAGTGTGGCCGCCTCACGCAGAATATCGACGGGGAAGATCTCTCTCTCGTCCCATTCCCGCGCAAACGGCATCATCCGGTCGCGCGCGAATTCGCGGGCGGTGGCCTGGAAGGCGCGCTGCTCCTCGGACAAGGCAAAATCCATACGAAACCGGTAGGTTACGGTGGGCAGCCCGTCAATTGCCCGCCGCGCGTCTGTGTATCGGCTGTGACTGGTCAGGCTCCGGTCGAGCCGCTAGATTCCGCCCGGTACCGGAGAGAGTCCGGTCGCAGGCAGACGCCGAGGACGTTTCGATGGCAATCAAATTTGGCCAACCGCTGCAAAGGAAAACCCGCGTCGTGCCGATCGAAGCGCCGACCGCCCTGCCGCTGGATCTGCCGCACCGGCCGCGCCGCCTGCGCCGGACCGACTGGCTGCGGCGGATGGTGAGGGAAAATGAGCTATCGGCCTCCGATCTGATCTGGCCGATCTTCGTGGTGGACGGCAGCATCGCGCGCACGCCGGTTCCATCGATGCCGGGGGTCGACCGGCTGTCGATCGAGGAGGCTGTGCGAGAGGCCGAACGCGCAGCCACCCTCGCCATCCCCTGCGTGGCGATCTTTCCCTATACCGACCCCGCCCTGCGCAACGAACAGGGCAGCGAGGCCACCAATCCGGACAATCTGGTCTGCCGTGCGGTCCGCGCCATCAAGGCTGCGGTGCCGAATGTCGGCATACTGTGCGATGTGGCGCTCGATCCCTTCACCAGCCACGGCCACGATGGTCTGGTGCGGGACGACGAAATCCTCAACGACGAAACCGTCGATGTCCTCGCCCGGCAGGCCCTCGTTCAGGCCGAAGCCGGCTGCGATATCATCGCGCCATCGGACATGATGGACGGCCGCGTCGGCGCCATTCGGCTGGCGCTCGACGAGAGCGGCTTCCAGCAGGTCGCGATCATGGCCTATGCCGCGAAATATGCTTCGGCTTTCTACGGCCCATTCCGGGATGCAGTCGGATCGTCCACAACACTGACCGGCGACAAGCGCACCTACCAGATGGATTATGCCAATTCGGATGAAGCGATCCGGGAGGTGGCCCTCGATCTCGAGGAAGGCGCAGACATGGTCATGGTCAAACCGGGCCTGCCCTATCTCGACATCGTGCGGCGCGTGAAGGATGAATTTGGCGTCCCGACCTACGCCTATCAGGTGTCCGGCGAATACGCGATGATTTCGGCCGCCGTCCAGAACGGCTGGCTGGACGGCGACAAGGCGATGCTGGAAAGCCTGATGGCGTTCAAGCGTGCCGGCGCGGACGGGATCCTGACGTATTTCGCGCCGCGGGTGGCGGAGATGCTGAAGTCGGGTTGAACCGGCTGCCGCGGCTAAGCTCCAGCCGCACCGCCCTGCAACCGCACGGGCTGGAAGCCATCCTCCGCGAGTGCCGTGATGATCTCCTCGGCATGCGCGCGATCACGGGTTTCGACCGTGACGTCGAGCCGCGCCCCCTTGGCCGGCACATCGAGAAACTGCCGCTTGTGCTCGACTTCGAGGATGTTCGCGTTCAGATCGCCGAGCCGGCCGGCGATCTGGCCGAGCACACCGGGACGGTCGGGAATGGTCAGTCGGAATGCAACAATACGCTCGTCACGCTCCAGCTCGCGCACCATGATGGAGGCGAGAATCCGCGGATCGATATTTCCTCCACAAAGGATGAGACCGACACTGCGGCCGCGAAAACGCTCCGGCTCCTTCAGCATGGCCGCGAGCCCTGCGGCTCCCGCCCCTTCGGCCATGGTTTTCTGAAGCGTCAGGTAGGCATTCACCGCCCGCTCGAGCTGCGGCTCGGTCACGAGAACGATGTCGGAGACGAGTTCGCGGATCACCGGCAAGGTCAGCTTGCCGACATTCTTCACAGCGATGCCTTCCGCCAGTGTGGTGCCTCCGCACGGCCGGTCTGCGCCATGCAGCGCGTTCCACACGGAGGGATAGAGCGCGGCCTCCACCCCGACAATGTCGATCTGCGGCTTGACGGCCTTGGCCCCGACGGCGTTGCCGGCAATCAGGCCACCGCCACCGACCGGCACGATCAGGGTGTCGAGACCCGGCTCGTCGTGAAGCATTTCCAGCGCGATCGTGCCCTGCCCGGCCATGATCCGCGGATCGTCATATGGGTGGATGAGGATCAACCCGCGCTCGGCCTGCAATGCCTCGGCCCGTCCCTGCGCCTCGGCCACGCTCTCGCCGTGCAGAATGACCTCCGCGCCATAGGCACGGGTCGATTCGGTTTTCACGAGCGGCGTCGTAACCGGCATGACGATGACGGCCTCAATTCCGAGCCGCCCTGCATGATAGGCGACCGCCTGCGCGTGGTTGCCGGCTGACATCGCCACGACGCCGCGTCTGCGCTCGGCTTCGGTCAGAGTGGCCAGCTTGTTGAGTGCACCCCGGTCCTTGAAGGAATTGGTGACCTGAAGATTCTCGTATTTGACGAATACATTCGCCCCCGTGAGCTTCGAGAGCCGCGGCGCCGGCAGCATCGGCGTGCGGATGACACGTCCCTCCAGGATGGTCTGGGCGTCTTCGATGTCGCGGAGGGTGACCATTCGGCCTCATACCGATTGACTGAGAGTGACCGGGAGCGGCGTCATGCGCCGCTTGAAGATCGCGCCGCAAGCAATTCGCGCCGCAGGCGGGAATCTTGCTATGTTAGCCGCAAACGCGGAACCGAACAGCCTGACGGTGGCCCATGTCGAACGACCAGCAAAATCGCGTCGGCGTCTCCTATGACGTGAAACCGCACGCCTATAATCCGGACACCAATCCCGAATTCTTCGAAGGGGTGCCGGCACGGCGGCTTGTGGCCTTCCTGATCGACCTCGTGATCCTCGCCATCCCGCTGGTCGTGCTGGCGCTGTTTTTCTTCGCCATCGGCATCGTGACCCTGGGATTTGGATTCATCCTCTTCGGACTGATGCCGGTTCTTTCGGTCCTGTGGGCGTTGTTCTATTACGGCGCGACGCTGGGTGGCCCGCAATCGGCGACCCTCGGCATGCGGGCCATGGATATCGAGATGCGCACCTGGTACGGGTCGTCGGCCTATTTCGTGCTTGGAGCGGTGCACGCGATCGTGTTCTGGGTGACGGTCAGCGCCCTGACCCCGCTCGTGCTCTTCGTCTGCTTTTTCAATGCGCGCAAGCGGTTGCTACATGATTTTCTTGTCGGAACCGTGGTGGTCAATAATCCGGCGCGCGCCGCTGCGCTTTCGGCATCCCCGGACCGCGGCATTTGACGGCGCCCCCCGGACGGGGGACATTCAGCCTGAAAACATCGTTCGGCCAGACCGGTGACCCAGCATTCTCGCGATACACCGCAATTCTATCTGACGGCGCCTTCGCCCTGCCCCTATCTGCCGGGCAAGGAGGAGCGGAAGGTCTTCACGCATCTTGTCGGCGATCGCGCACCCGGCCTGAACGACCTGCTGACCCATGGCGGGTTTCGCCGCAGCCAGTCGATTGCCTACCGCCCAGCCTGCGAGGCGTGCCGGGCCTGCGTCTCGATACGGGTCGTGGCCGAAGATTTCGTGCCGACGCGATCCATGCGCCGCGTCACGCAGCGCAACTTCGATATTTCCGGCGAGATGCGCACGGCCAGTCCGAGTTCCGAACAATATTCGATCTTCCGTGCCTATCTCGATTCGCGGCATCGCGATGGCGGGATGGCTGACATGACCGTCCTCGACTACGCGATGATGGTAGAGGACAGCCATGTCGAAACGCGGATGGTCGAATACCGGTTGACCTCGCCATCTGGATCGCGACGCAACGGTCCGCTGATCGCGGTCGCGCTCACCGACGTCCTCAGCGACGGGCTGTCCATGGTCTACTCGTTTTTCGAGCCGGACGAAGAATCGCGCTCGCTCGGCACGTTCATGATCCTCGACCATATCGCCAAGGCGCGCGAGATGGGCCTGCCTTATGTCTATCTCGGCTATTGGGTGCGCGGCTCGCGCAAGATGGACTACAAGAGCCGCTTCCTGCCGCAGGAGC
>JAEVZN010000203.1 GCA_023392205.1 Pseudomonadota bacterium | reverse complement strand
ATCTGGTGGTGGATTTCACATCTTACGTTTTCGTACCGGCCTTCGCACTGGCGCTGAGCGGCTTTCTTCCGGGGCCTTTCGCGGTTCCGCTCTGCATCGCAATCGTCGTCTCGTCCGCGATCTATTTCGCCGACCGGAATATGAAAACGCCGGACAATTTCTTCCGCGGTTTTCCGGCATTGTGGAATATCGCGGTGTTCTATCTCTTCATACTGAAGCCGCCCGGCGCGGTCGCGGCCCTTGCGGTTGCGGGCCTTGTCGCGCTCACATTCGCGCCAATCAAAGTCCTGCACCCGATCCGGGTGACATCGCTGCGCGGGCTAAATCTTGCGCTGCTCTTGCTGTGGTGCCTCGGCGGGTTGTATGCGCTCCACACGAATCTCGATCCCGGCCTATGGGTTGGCCTCGGCCTTACCGGGATAGCGCTGTATTTTCTCCTGATGGGCGTGGTGGCCGCGCGCATCGATCGCCAAAGGAATTGAAAGATGACCGATGACGTTGTGCTGATTGCCGGCGGCGGACGCGGGATCGGGGCTGCCACCGCACAGCTTGCCGCCTCGCGCGGACTGGTTGTCGCTGTGAATTACAAAAGCAACGATCAGGCGGCCGAAGCGCTGGTGCGCGAGATCGAAGCGGCGGGTGGACGCGCCGTCGCCATTCGCGGCGACATGGCGGTCGAGGAGGATGTCGCGCGTGTGTTTGCCGAGGCCGACAAGGCTGGGCCGCTGCGCCATCTGGTCTATAGCAGCGGCATCACCGGCAAGAATTCGCGGTTCGAGGCCGTTGCCACGCAGACCCTGCGCGATGCGCTCGACATCAACGTGTTCGGTGCAATGTTGTGCGCGCGCGCAGCCATCCCGCGTCTGTCGACAAAGCATGGCAAGGCCGGCGGCTCGATGGTGTTCCTGTCGTCGGTGCAGTCGGTGATCGGTGCGGCGGGAGAATATGTCTGGTATGCGGCCGCCAAGGGAGCGGTCGATTCGCTGACTGTCGGGCTGTCGCGTGAACTGGCGGGCGAGGGCATTCGCGTCAATGCCGTGTCGCCCGGACCGATCGACACGGAAATCCATGAGCCCGGCCGCCTCGAACGGATCGCGCCACAGCTTCCCACCGGCCGGGTCGGCCAGCCGGAAGAGGTCGCCGAGGCCATCTGCTTCCTGATGTCGGATGCGGCGAGCTATATCAGCGGGACCAATCTGCGCGTCACAGGCGCCCGCTAGCCGGCAGATTTGGCGGGCTTGCGTCCGGCGGGTCGGTCCCTATGATCCGCCGCGATTGAGGAAAGCGTGCCGCGAGCGCACGCCGTAACGGGAGGTATGCCAGATGGTTGCAGCGGTCCGGGTTCATAAGCATGGCGGGCCTGAGGTTCTCACCTTCGAGGAGATCGAGGTGGGCGCGCCGGGGCCGGGCCAGATCCGGATCCGGCAGCATGCCTGCGGCGTGAATTACATCGACACCTATTTCCGCATGGGCATGTACCCGTCCCCGGTCGGGATGCCGTTCGTCTCCGGCAACGAGGGCGCGGGCGAGGTCACGGCCATCGGCGAGGGCGTTACCGACATCGCGGTCGGCGACCGGGTCGCCTATGTGGTGGCGCTGGGCGGCTACGCGGCCGAACGGGTGCTGCCCGCCGACCGGGTTGTGAAGATCCCCGAGCGGATTTCCTACGAGCAGGCGGCCGGCATGATGCTCAAGGGCATGACCGCGCAATACCTGCTCAATCGCACCTACAAGGTCGGCAAGGGCTCGACGGTGCTGATGCATGCGGCCGCCGGCGGCGTCGGCCAGATCCTCTGCCAATGGGCGAATCATCTCGGCGCCACTGTGATCGGAACGGTTGGTTCGAAGGAAAAGGGCGAGATCGCGAAGGCAAATGGCTGCCATCACGTCATCTACTACCGCGAAGAAGATTTTCCGGCCCGGGTCAAGGAGATCACCGGCGGCAAACTCTGCGACGTGGTCTATGACGGCATCGGCAAGACCACCGTTCCGGCCTCGCTGGATTGCCTGCGCCCGATGGGCATGTTCGCGAGGTTCGGGTCGGCCTCGGGGCAGATCGACGCGTTCAACATCAATATCCTGCAGACCAAGGGATCGCTGTTCGCGACCCGGCCGACGCTGAACAATTACGTCGCCAAGCGCGAGGACCTGATCGCGACCGCCAACGACCTGTTCAATGTCGTCTCCGACGGGGCAGTCAAGATTCCGGTCAACCAGTCCTACCCGCTCAAGGATGCCCGCAAGGCGCATGAGGATCTGGAGGCGCGGGAGACCACGGGATCGTCGATCCTCATCCCGTAGAGAGCGTCCGGCACGCCGCTTGCTTCGGTTCGGGCGGTCTGGCTAATTCACAACGGTCGTCATGCGCGGGCTTGACCCGCGTATCCCGGTCGGGGAGGTGTGCACCTCTCCGATCTGGGTGGCCGGGCCAGGCCCGGCCGTGACGGGTGAAGGGCGGACGCGCGAAGTCAATGGACGTTTTTCTCGGAGAATGGGGCAATCTGCTCCTGCTATGGGCCCACATGATCGTGGGAATCGGCTGGATTGGCACGTCGTTCTATTTCATCGCACTCGATTATTCGCTGAACCAGCAGGAGCGCAAAAGCCCTGGCGTGCTGGGCACCGCCTGGCAGGTACATGGCGGCGGCTTCTACCATGTCGAAAAATTCGTAGTGGCGCCGCCGAATCTCCCGCCGCATCTGCACTGGTTCAAGTG
>JAEVZN010000185.1 GCA_023392205.1 Pseudomonadota bacterium | reverse complement strand
TCGACCCCGATACCGACGTGCAGCTGCGCTCGGTGCCGCCGCCGGAGATGGTGGCGAATTTGCGCGCCGACAATATCGACGGCTTCCTCGCGCCCGATCCCGTGAACCAGCGTGCGGTCTATGACGGCGTCGGCTTCATCCATATGCTGTCGAAAGAAATGTGGGGCGGCCACCCGTGCTGTGCCTTCGCCGCGTCAAAGGAATTCGTCACCGGATCGCCCAACACCTATGCGGCGCTTTTGAAGTCGATCATCGATGCCACGGCCTTTGCGACCAAGCAGGAGAACCGCAAGCAGATCGCCGAAGCCATCGCCCCGGCCAATTATCTCAACCAGCCGGTGACCGTGGTCGAGCAGGTGCTGACCGGAACCTTTGCCGACGGTCTCGGCAGCGTGAAGAAAGTGCCCGATCGCATCGACTTCGATCCGTTCCCGTGGGAATCCTTTGCGGTATGGATTCTGACCCAGATGAAGCGCTGGGGCCAGATCAAGGGTGACGTCGATTACAACGGCATCGCCAAACAGGTCTTTCTCGCCACCGACACGACGCGTCTGATTAAGGAAGTCGGGCTGACGCCACCGACGGCAACCACGAAGTCCTTCTCTGTCATGGGCAAGCCGTTCGATCCGGCAAAGCCCGAAGAATATCTCGCCAGCTTCAAGATCAGGCGGTCCTGATCGCGACGCTCGCGGGTGCAGCACATCTCCTTCCCCGGCGCATCGCGGCGGGGAAGGCGCCTTCCACCAGCCGGAATACTTTTGCCATGACCTCGTCGCTGACGCTGCGCGCCGGTATTGTTTCCATTGCAATCTTTGCGCTGTTCATCGGCGCCTGGCATCTGGCCGTGCAGGGCACCGGGGCCGTGGCCGACATGGACCCCGAATATGCCAAGCTGATGGGTGCTACGGCGACGCAGGGCAAGTCGGCGATGCCGGGCCCGCTCGATGTCGGCCGGACGCTGTGGGAGCACCTCAATCAGCCTTTCTACGACAAGGGTCCGAACGACAAGGGTGTCGGCATTCAGCTCGCCTATTCGCTGGGGCGTGTGCTGACGGGTTACTTCCTGGCGGTCATCGTGGCGGTTCCGGTGGGCTTCCTGATCGGCATGTCGCCGCTGATGAGCCGCGCGCTCGATCCCTTCATCCAGGTGCTCAAACCGATCTCGCCGCTCGCCTGGATGCCGCTTGCGCTTTACACCATCAAAGATTCGTCGCTGTCAGCGATCTTCGTCATCTTCATTTGCTCGCTATGGCCAATGCTGATCAACACCGCATTCGGCGTATCGGCCGTGCGCAAGGAATGGCTGAACGTCGCACGCACGCTGGAAGTGGGTCCGGTGCGCCGCGCCTTCACAGTTATCCTCCCTGCCGCCGCACCGACTATATTGACCGGCATGCGAATCTCGATCGGGATCGCATGGCTTGTGATCGTCGCAGCAGAAATGCTCGTCGGCGGAACTGGGATAGGTTACTTCGTCTGGAATGAATGGAATAATTTATCGATTGTGAATGTGATCAACGCGATCCTGCTGATCGGCGTGGTCGGCATGATCCTCGACCAGATCCTCGCCTATTGCGCGAAGCTCGTGACCTTCCCGGAGTAGACGATGTCCGATCATTTCATCTCCATCGAAGACATCGCCAAGCGTTATCCCGCGCCCGGCGGCGGCGAGACCACGATCTTCCAGAATCTCTGGCTCGGTGTGACGCGCGGCGAATTCGTCTGCGTGATCGGCCATTCCGGATGCGGCAAGACCACCGTGCTCAATATCCTCGCCGGCCTCGACGCGCCGAGCGAGGGCGCCGTCATCGTCGACGGCCAGGCGATCGAAGGACCCTCGCTAGACCGCGCTGTGATCTTCCAGGGCCATTCGCTGCTGCCCTGGCGCAGCGTACTCGGCAATGTCGCCTATGCCGTGCCCTCGAAATGGCGCAAATGGTCGTCGGCGCAGGTCAACAAGCACGCGCAGACCTTCATCGACCTTGTCGGCCTCACCGGCTCCGAGCACAAGCGCCCGTCCGAACTCTCCGGCGGCATGAAGCAGCGCGTCGGCATCGCGCGCGCGCTGTCCATCCAGCCGAAAATCCTGCTCATGGACGAGCCCTTCTCGGCGCTCGATGCGCTCACGCGCGGCACCTTGCAGGACGAGGTGCGCCGCATCTGCCAGGAGACCGGGCAGACCGTGTTCATGATCACGCACGATGTCGACGAGGCAATCTATCTCGCCGACAAGATTGTCCTGATGACCAACGGCCCCGGCGCCGTGCTGGCCGAGATCGTCGAGAACCCGCTGCCGAAGACGCGCAGCCGCACCGATTTCCACAAGCATCCGCTCTATTACGCGGTGCGCAACCACATCATCGATTTCCTGGTCGCGCGCAGCCGCACCTTCACCACGGAAAACCCGGACTTCGATCCGCGTCATGTTCCGCTGGTGCGGCCGGGCGTGGCGGAGCCGGTGGTGGTTGCGAACGGCGACGCCGCGAAAGCGCGTGTGGCCAATGGCTAGAGCAGCTTGCTCCGTTCGTTCCCGCGCAAGCGGGATTCCAGACGTGACACCGCCATCCCGTCATTGCGAGCCGCGCAGCGGCGAAGCAATCCACGTGCAGCATGCGCGCCGCTGGATGGCTTCGCTGCGCTCGCCATGACGGCCTGCAAGACATTGCATCCATCACATCTACCGGGAGACTTGAAAACATGAAACGCGCCGACCTCACCGAAAAGCTGCTCGACATCAAGCGCGAGAAGGGCTGGACCTGGAAATTTATCTGCGAGGAGATCGGCGGCATGTCGCCGGTACTGGTGACGGGCGCCATTCTCGGCCAGCACAAGATGACCAAGCCGATGGCGGCCAATGCCGCGAAGCTGTTCGGCCTGTCGAAGACGGAAGAAATCATGCTGAACGAGGTGCCGATGCGCGGCAATGCGACCCCGATGCCGCCCACCGACCCGCTGATCTACCGGCTCTACGAGCTGGTGCTGGTGAACGGGCCGGCGATGAAGCTTCTGATCGAGGAGGAATTCGGCGACGGCATCATGTCGGCGATCGACTTCGACATGACCATCGACCGCCAGGCCGACCCCAAGGGCGACCGCGTGAAGCTGAACATGACCGGCAAGTTCCTGCCGTTCAAGTATTACGGCGCCACCGGCAACGCGCAGGCGTATGGGTATAAGGAGGAGTGAGGTCTTCCCTCGCCCCGCGAAGCGGGGAGAGGGTGC
>JAEVZN010000105.1 GCA_023392205.1 Pseudomonadota bacterium | reverse complement strand
GCGCGTGTCCTTCGGAAAATAGGTGCCGCCCCAGAACGGCTCGCCCTCCGGCGTGAGAAACATTGTCAGCGGCCAGCCGCCCTGCTCGCCCAGATGATGCAGCGCCGACATGTAGATCTGGTCGATGTCGGGCCGCTCCTCGCGGTCCACCTTGATGTTGACGAACAGGTCGTTCATCACCCCCGCGGTGGCGTCATCCTCGAAGCTCTCATGCGCCATCACATGGCACCAGTGGCAGGCGGCATAGCCGACCGACAGCAGGATCGGCTTGTCTTCGGCCTTCGCCTTTTCCAGTGCCTCCGGCCCCCAGGGCCACCAATCCACCGGATTATGCTTGTGCTGCAGCAGGTATGGCGAGGTCTCCTGCGCGAGACGGTTCTCGGGAGCGGCGGGTGTTTGTGCTGCCATCTGTGTTAGACTCCCGCTATCCCGCGCATGTTCCCGTGCATTGCCGGGCTTTAGCACGAATGCGAAATGCATGCCCCGCATGCCGCAGGGATCGGGTGTCAAATCACCCGCGCGCCTCTAAACATCGCCGCGATGGATCAGACTCTTCTCATCGCGCTCGTCGTCGTCGCCTATCTGCTGGCCGGTCTGGTCAAGGGCATTGTCGGGATGGGATTGCCGACGGTGGCGCTGGGCATCCTCGCCGCGGTGATCTCGCCGGCGCAGGCTGCAGCGATCCTGATCGCGCCCTCGCTTGCCACCAATGTCTGGCAGATGGTGGACGGGCCCTACTTCCTGCGGCTGCTGAAACGGCTCGGCGGCATGCTGGCCGGCATGTTTGTCGGTGCATGGTTGGGCGCCGGCATTCTGACCGGAGAAAATGCCAAGCCGGCCGCCATCGGGCTTGGCCTGGTGCTGATCCTGTATGCGCTGCTCGGGCTGTCGAAACTGAAATTCTCGGTCCCGCAACGCATCGAGGTCTGGCTCGGGCCGTTGGTGGGACTTGCCACCGGCTACATCATGGCGGCGACCGGCGTGTTCGTCATTCCCGCTTTGCCCTATCTGCAGGCCATCGGACTCGAGAAGGACGAACTGGTTCAGGCGCTCGGTCTGCACTTCACGGTGTCGACAATGGCGCTTGCACTTGTGCTGTGGGATGGCGGTGCGTTCACGACGACGATGGGGACGCTGTCGCTGCTGGCGATCGTGCCTGCCTTGCTCGGCATGTATGCCGGCCAGCGCATCCGCAAGTGCATCAGCGCAGAAGCGTTTCGCATCTGTATGTATCTGGCGCTGCTGGCGCTCGGTGCAAATCTGGTCGTGCGCAATGTGACGTGGTGAGTGGCCATGAGTTTGGCGTGGTTACGCCGGCATGATTGCGGGCACTGTCTTCCTGCCGAGCCTGCGATAGATCCGGAAATCTGAATCGGTCGTAAGCAGAACCGGCTCCGGTAGAACTTCCGTCATGCGCACCAGACACGCATCGGCGAAGCTCATCGCTGTATCCGCATATTTGCCCATGAGCGACAGAACATCTTCCATGCCTGCACCGGCGTGATGACTGCTGACGAGCGCGCCGCTGCGCATCAACTTGGTAAGTGGCGGCCGCCCTTCGCTGCCAAGGAGAAAGAAGCTTTCCGACAGCACCGCATCGCAGGTTTGCCACGGCGGCGGATATCGTTTCGATGTCGACGCCGCCCAGGCGAGATTCGTGTCGCGACGGTTGATCAGCGCAACCAGGAAGCCGGTATCGACCAGAACGCTAGCGGCCATAGCAGCGTGTCTTGAGATACTCTCGCGTGTTGCTGCTCAGGTCTGCCGGCAATCCGTCCACTGCGCCGATGACGCCAGACAACGCATCGTGCCATGCAGGATCGGCCGCAAGATTGCGTTCTTGCGACAGTCGCTCGCGTACAATGTCCGACTTGGACATCTTGCGCCGCTTCGCCTCCGCTTCCAGTTGCGAAATGATGTCCTCGGGGAGCCTTACGGTGAGCGATTTCATAAACGCCTTGTAAGACAATGCTGCCATATATGCAAGACGAAGGCCCTTTACGGATCGGTCGCAACCGGGTTGATGCAGCGATCATGAACCAGACCATCTACGCCCTGTCTTCCGGCTCTGTCCCTGCCGCCATCGCGGTGGTGCGGGTCTCGGGTCCGCAGGCCGGACCGGCCATCAAGGCGCTCACCGGAAAGATCCCGCCGCCGCGGCAGGCGCAGCTTGCGACCTTGCGCGACCCGCAATCCGGCGAGGTGATCGACAAGGCTCTGGTGCTGTTCTTTTCAGGCCCCCACAGCGAAACCGGAGAGGACGTCGCCGAGTTGCAATTGCATGGCGGCCGGGCTGTGGTGGCGGCCGTGTTTGCGGCGTTGTCGTTCATGGACGGCTTGCGGCCGGCTGAGGCGGGCGAATTCACCCGCCGCGCCTTCGCGGCCGGAAAGCTCGACCTGACCGCCATCGAGGGGCTGGCCGACCTCATTCACGCCGACACCGAGTCTCAGCGCCGTCAGGCCGTGCGCCAGTTGCAGGGGCTGCTCGGTAGCCGCGCTGAAAACTGGCGGCGGCAGATCATCGCAGCGCAGGCTCTGGCCGAGGCGGGGATCGATTTTTCCGACGAGGGCGATGTCGCCGCCGATGTTGCGGTGCAAGCGCTCAATGCTGCGCGATTGCTGCAGGCCGAGATCGCAGCAATTCTCGCCGAAGGCCGCCGTGGCGAACGATTGCGGGAGGGTTTGGTGGTGGCCATTGCCGGGCCGCCCAATGCCGGCAAGTCAACGCTGCTGAACCGGATCGCCCGGCGGGAGGTGGCCATCGTGTCACCCTATGCTGGAACCACCCGCGACGTGATAGAGGTGCATCTGGATCTCGACGGCTATCCGGTCACGCTGCTGGACACCGCCGGCATCCGCGACACGGACGACCCGGTGGAGCGGGAAGGGGTGGCGCGGGCGCGCGCCCGGGCGGCCGACGCCGACCTCGTCCTCTGGCTGACCGAAAGCGGTATTGAGACACCGGAAGCCCAGGATCGGATCTGGATCGTGCGAACAAAGGCCGATCTGATTAAAAGCGTGACCGAGCAAGGTCCCGACGATGATGCTCGCAGTCGCTCATCGGCCGAGGAACGGCATTTCTACGAGCTTTCGGCGGTATCCGGGGAAGGGGTCGGTCGGCTTCTGGCCGACCTGACGGCGTTCGCCCGCGCGGCCATGGAATCGGCCGAACCGGCTTTGGTCACCCGCGAACGTCAGCGCCGATTGCTGGAATCTGCCGAAGCCGCGCTGCGGCGCGCCGTTTCCGAGGGCGAAGACGGCCGAGAGGACACCTTTGCCGAGGAATTACGCGTGGCGGCTCAGGCACTTGGGCGGCTCACGGGGCGCGTGGACGTTGAGGATATCCTCGATGTGATCTTCCGCGATTTCTGCATCGGTAAATAACTCCTTTACCTTTTCTGATTCGAGTCCAGACTCTTCCCGCAACCGCTTGTGACTCCTCGGTTTCACGTGAAACGGGCAGAGGTATCGCCGATTGCTTTTGACCCGGCATCGGCCGTCCACTACATACCGGCCATCATGGATCTTCGTTTCGATGTGGTGGTGATTGGCGGCGGCCATGCCGGCTGCGAAGCTGCGGCTGCGTCGGCGCGCTTCGGCGCGTCCACCGCATTGATCACGCACCGGTTTTCGACCATCGGTGCCATGTCCTGCAATCCGGCTATTGGCGGGTTGGGAAAGGGGCATCTGGTCCGCGAGGTCGATGCGCTGGATGGTCTGATGGGCCGTGTCGCCGACCAGGGTGGAATCCAGTTCCGGGTTCTGAACCGCCGCAAGGGTCCGGCGGTACGCGGGCCGCGCGCCCAGGCCGACCGCAAGCTTTATGCGGCAGCGATGCAGGCGGCGATCCGGGAAACCCCCAATTTGACGGTGATCGAGGCCGAAGCCGACGACCTGCTGGCCGAGCACGGCCGCATCATCGGCGTCCGGCTGTCCGACGGACGCGAGGTCGCGTCAGGGGCGGTGGTGCTGACCACCGGGACGTTCCTGCGCGGGCTTATTCATATCGGCGAGCGGAAAATCCCCGCAGGCCGGGCCGGGGAGGCGCCGTCCATAGGCGTTTCCGGGGCTCTGGAGCGTTTCGGGCTTGTGCTCGGCCGTCTGAAGACCGGTACGCCGCCGCGGCTGGACGGCCGGACCATCGACTGGGCGTCGCTGCAGATGCAGCCGGGTGACGAGCCGCCGGAGCCGTTTTCCGCTCTCACCGACAGGATCACAAATCGTCAGGTCGAATGCGGCATCACCCGCACGACCGAGGCCACGCATGCGGTGATCCGGGCCAATGTGCACCGTTCCCCCATGTATTCGGGCCAGATCGACAGTCGTGGGCCGCGCTATTGCCCTTCAATCGAGGACAAGATCGTCCGCTTCGGGGAGCGCGACGGCCACCAGATCTTCTTGGAACCCGAAGGCCTGGACGATCACACGGTCTATCCGAACGGCATTTCCACGTCGCTGCCGGAAGAGGTCCAGCACGCGCTGGTGGCGACGATTCCGGGCCTGGAGCGGGCGGTTTTCGTCCGGCCCGGCTATGCAATCGAATACGATCACGTCGATCCGCGCGAACTGCATCCGACATTGGAAACCAAGCGGATTTCCGGGCTCTATCTGGCCGGACAGATCAACGGCACCACCGGATACGAGGAAGCCGCCGGGCAGGGGCTGCTCGCCGGCCTGAACGCGGCCAGCCGCGCGGGAGGCGGTGCCGACATCGTTTTCGATCGCGCCGAAGCTTATCTCGGCGTCATGGTCGACGACCTTGTTTCACGTGGAATCACGGAGCCCTACCGCATGTTCACCTCGCGCGCCGAGTACCGTCTGGCGCTGCGGGCGGACAATGCCGACCAGCGTCTGACCGGGCGCGGGATCGCGTTGGGTTGCGTCGGGGAAGAGCGTCGCAGACACTATGAAACAAAGACCGAGGCGCTTGAAAGCGCACGGGAATTTGCCCGTTCGGTGTCCATCTCGCCATCCGAGGCGGAGCGGCACGGGCTTGCCCTGAAAAAGGACGGTCACCGGCGCACGGCGTTTGAATTGCTGTCCTATCCGGATATCGAAATGGCCCAATTGGCGCCGATCTGGCCGCAACTCGGCGAGCTTTCGGCGCCGGTAGCGGCACAGCTCGAAATCGACGCCAAATACGATGTCTACCTGTCCCGGCAGGCGGCAGACGTGGCGGCCTACCGGCGTGACGAGGCGCTCGGTCTGCCGGAAGATCTGGATTATGCCGTCATTCCAGGCCTTTCCAACGAGGCCAAGCACAAGCTGTCGATCCACCGGCCGCGCACCATCGGACATGCGGCCAAACTGGAGGGGCTGACTCCGGCGGCCCTGACCCTGCTGGTAGCCTGGCTGCGGCGGGACCATGCCCGCAACGCGGCGGCGCAATGAAGACGCCTGCGACCGCCCACGGACCGGGCGAGCGCATCGAGGCGGACCGGGCCCGTGTGGTCGCAGCGCTCAACGATTCACGTGAAATCGTCGCCCGTCTGGACGCGTTTGCCGCTCTCCTCTTACAATGGCAGGCCGCCACAAACCTGATCGCTCCTTCGACGATCCCGGAGCTCTGGACCCGCCATATCGCCGATTCCCTCCAGCTGCTGCCGCTCGCGCCGGAGGCCCGGCACTGGGTCGATCTCGGTTCCGGCGCCGGTTTTCCTGGCATGGTGCTGGCCTGCGCGTTGGCGGAAAGGCCGGGCGCCGTGGTTCATCTCGTCGAAAGCAACCGCAAGAAAGCTGCTTTCCTGCGCGAGGCTGTCCGGGTGACCGATGTCCCGGCAAAAGTGCATGCCCTGCGGATCGACGACTTTGTGGACGGATCTCAGGAAAGCGTGGAGATCGTCACCGCGCGGGCGCTCGCGCCGCTGGATAATTTGCTAGCAATGGCTTATCCGCTGTTGAAAAGGGGCGCGACGGCACTGTTCATGAAGGGGCAAGATGTAGACGCGGAATTGACCGCTGCATCTAAATGTTGGACCATGGATACTGCGTTGATCCATAGCACAACCGATCCTGGCGGCCGTATCGTCCAGGTCCGGTCGATCCGACCTGCCGGTGCTGAGCCCTTGCAGGATTGAGCTTATATTCCTATTCAGAGGCCGCCATGACCGACGCTCCGACACTCGCCCCGACCGGACAGGATGATCCGTCAGAGGCCGAACATTCCAAAGCGATGCGCGTGCTGGCCGTCGCCAACCAGAAGGGCGGCGTCGGCAAGACGACCACCGCCATCAATCTGGGGACCGCGCTCGCCGCCATCGGTGAGCGGGTGCTGATCATCGACCTGGATCCGCAGGGCAATGCCTCGACGGGCCTCGGGATCGACCGCCGCAGCCGCGACCGCTCGACCTATGACGTGCTGGCAGGCGAAGCCCTGCTGCGCGACGCCATTCTCACCACCTCCGTACCGCGCCTGCATATCGCCCCCTCGACACTCGATCTGGCCGGTCTCGAACTGGAAATTTCCGGCGCCCGTGACCGCGCGGTGCGGCTGCGCGAAGCGCTCGTGCATCTCAATAACGGGCAGCCTGAAGGGTCCGACTACACCTATGTGCTGGTCGATTGCCCGCCCTCGCTCAATCTTCTGACCGTGAATGCGATGGCGGCCTCGGATGCCATCCTGGTCCCGCTGCAATGCGAGTTCTTCGCGCTCGAAGGTCTGTCGCAATTGCTGAAGACGGTCGAGCAGGTGAAGGAGACGCTCAATCCGCGCCTGTCGATCCATGGCATCGTGCTGACCATGTTCGATGCGCGCAATAATCTCTCGAGCCAGGTGGTCGCGGATGTCCGCGAATTCATGGGCGCGAAGGTCTATGACACCGTCATTCCGCGCAACGTGCGCATCTCCGAGGCGCCGTCCTATGGCAAGCCGGTGCTGGTCTATGATCTCAAATGCGCCGGCAGCGACGCTTATCTCAGGCTTGCCACCGAAGTGATTCAGCGCGAGCGCGATCTCGCCTCGCACTGAATTCAAAGTAACGCAGACAGCAACGACATTCGGAGGGCAGGGTGGCGCGAGTGGCAGGAGCCGAAATGGCAGACGAAACACGATCGCGGTTGGGGCGTGGTCTGGCGGCGCTGATGGGCGACGTGGGCAACGAGACCGGCGTGTCGGATCGCGCCGCAAAATCGCAACGCCGTGTCCCGATCGAGCATCTCACGCCCAACCCGCGCAATCCGCGCCGGATCTTTGCCGATACCGAACTCGAAGAACTGGCGCAGTCGATCCGCGAGCGCGGCATCATTCAGCCGATCGTGGTGCGGTCGGCACCGGGCGGTGCGGGAAAGAGCTTTGAAATTATCGCCGGCGAACGCCGCTGGCGCGCGTCGCAGCGTGCCGGTCTGCACGAAGTGCCGATCGTTGTCCTTGAGGTCACCGATGCGGAAGCGCTCGAACTTGCCATCATCGAAAATATCCAGCGGGCCGATCTCAACCCGCTGGAAGAGGCGGCCGGTTATCAGGCGCTCGCCAATCAATACAGTCATAGCCAGGACGACATTGCGAGCATTGTCGGCAAGAGCCGCAGCCATGTCGCCAACACCCTGCGGCTGCTGAAGCTGCCGGAGACGGTCAAGTCCTATATCAACGAAGGCAAGCTGACCGCAGGGCATGCGCGCGCGCTGATCAACCAACCCGATCCGGAAGAGGTCGCGCGCGACATCGTCGAAAAGGGTCTTAATGTCCGGCAGGTGGAAAAGCTGCGCCAGGACACCGCAAACGCCGGAAAGAAGAAGCCGAAATCCAGCGCCAAGGCGCGCAAGGATGCCGACATTGCAGCCCTCGAGCGACGGCTGTCGGATGTTCTAGGACTCGTGGTCGAAGTGACCGACCGCGGCCGCGCGGGCGGCGTGCTCGGCATCCGCTATCGCACCCTCGATCAGCTCGACGAGGTGATTCGCAGGCTTGAGCGATCCTGAAGCCTCTCGGCTTTGATGGAAAGCCGGAACGTGTTTTGACGCGTCGTGAACGCGTCTGCCTGACGCGACCGGCCTCCTGCTCTGGAATGCGCTCTGAACTTTGCCCCGAGCTAGGTCTGTCGTCTGCGTGTGGCACGCAGCTGTTGCATGTGCGCAAGACGTGCAATGGCGCTGCTCGATATATCCAAATCGCCATTTGCATAATTTTTAGGCGCAGTTTCATACTGCACGCGGCCGCGAAAGTTCCCCTGTTAGAGAACCTTTAGCAATCGCTTTCTAAAAATAAAATCTGAGGTTGTGTTCACTCCAGGTGTTGTATGTCGCAGGCACGACGCTCGCTCATCAGCGAGCTGGAAAGCGCGGTTCAGAATGGCTCGAAGACCGAGCGGATCGATACGCTGCGTCGGATCACCGATCTTTTTCTCAGCACCAGCAACCGGCTCAATCCCGAGCAGATCGACGTCTTCGATGAGGTGCTTGGGCATCTCATCAAACGGGTCGAAACGCGCGCTCTTGCGCAACTGAGCGAACGTCTGGCGCCGGTCGACGCTGCGCCGGAATCCGTCATCAGGTCACTCGCCTGCAGCGACGAGATTGCCGTCGCGGGGCCGGTCCTCTCTCAATCCAGCCGGATCAGCGATGCCGATCTGGTCACGATCGCCAGGACCAGGGGCCAGGATCATCTTATGGCCATCAGCGGCCGCGCATCGTTGCAGGAGCGGTTGACCGATATTCTCGTCGCGCGCGGCAATCTCGATGTTCACCGCAAGCTTGCCGCAAGCCCGCAAGCACGATTTTCAGAGCGTGGCTTTTCACTTCTGGTCAAGAGCGCGGAAACGGACGACAGCCTGACGGAAAAGCTCGGCCTGCGTTTCGATCTGCCCTTGCAGATGTTGCGTCAGTTGCTGGCCAAAGCGAGCGATATCGTGCGCGAGAAACTGTTGCAGATGGCGCCGTCCGGCCGCGAGCAGGAAATCCCGGACATTCTCGCCGGCATTCGCAACGAAGTGCTGGCCGACCTTCCGGTCGCGCCGAATTTCGAACGCGCGGTGGCGCTGGTCCGCCGCCTCAAGCAGGACGGCGAGCTTGACCAGACAACGCTGATGCAGTTTCTCTGCAACGATCAATATGCCGAAACGATCGTCACCATCGCGGAAATGTGCGCGGCGCCGCATGTGATCGTCGATCACATCGTGCAGAGCCAGCGCAGCGAAGCTTTGCTTGTGCCCTGCCGTGCAGCCGATCTCGAATGGTCGACTGTACGCGAGCTTCTTCGCCTGCGCGGTACGCGTCAGCCTTCGGCGCAAGATATCGAAACGATGAAGAGCGAGTATCGCCGCCTTACCGTGCCGACCGCACAACGCGTGCTGCGCTTCTGGTGCGTTCAGAAAGCGGCCGGCAAGGACGTCTTTTCCGGATAGCAATCAGTCTCGCGCTGGGGTCTTGCGGCGCGCAGCCAATGCCAATGTCATCAAGCAGCGATGCGCAATTGCATCTGCCAGATGATTGTGCCGCCGCGTATCCAGAAGTGCCTCGGACAGACGCGAGAGCGCATCCAGCAATCGTGATGCTGGCCACGCACGCAACGCGGCGTCGATTGCGGGCTTGCGGCGGAAATGAATGGGTGGCTTCGTATTATCGATGACGGCCTGCGCGGATTGCCCCGCCTCGACGGCAAGGCTCATCCGATGCAGAAACGCGCAATGCCGCAACGCCGCGCCGACAATCGCGCCGGCTGCCATGCCTTCCGCGCGGGCCTTTCCGAAATGCGATTCGACTTCCGCAGGGCGCCCCGAAAAGGCGGCATCGATCACGCTGTCGAGCGCCACCGCCGATGCATCGGCGACCACCGCCAGCACATCGTCCAGTTCGATTCGCTCGCGGCCGTGTGCGTAGAGAATGAGCTTGTCAACCTCGCCACGTGTCGCCTGTCTGTCCCCGCCGAGCAACGGGATCAAGGCTGCGCGCGCCTCGGGTGCCACCGACATGCCGGCCCTTCTCGCGGCGTCGTCGATCACCCGGCCGATATCCCGCTCCGAATCGGCATAGCAGCCGATGGCCGCCGCGTGTCGCGACTTCTCGCAGATCGTGCGCAGGGGAGAGGTCTTCTTCAGATCTCCGGCCTCGATCACCACCCGGCAATCGGGTGACGGTGCGGTGACCAGCGCCTCCACCGCCGGCGCGATATTGCGGCTGCCGGCGCGCACCCAGATCGCGCGGCGTCCGCCGAACATCGGAATCGTGTTGGCCTCCTCGACCAGCCGGTGCGGGTTGCCCGACAGGTCATCGCCGTCGATCCGGATCATCGAAAACGGGTCGGACATGCTGTCCACCGAGGCGCGGACCAAAGCCTCTGCCCGTTCATGAACCAGACCGGCATCCGGCCCATAGAGCAGCACCACCGGTCGCGCCGGATCGGGCCGTGAAACAAAGGCGTCCGCCTCGGAAGCTTTGACGATCGTCATGAGCAACGGCCTTCAGACAGGCGCATCCGGGCCGCCGGCGAGGATGTGAAGATCAGGCGGCGCGGCGCCGGCAATCAGCTTCCGGCGACGAAATACGAAGCGAGGCGCGACTTGATCTGGTCGGCGATGATCACGGACGACCGGTTCTGGGCGTCACGCTCTCCGCGGTCGCGCGCGAAGCGCTGCTGCTGGCCGGGAATGTCGTAGGAGGCCCGCGCGAAGGCCCGGCCGGTGACGACCACCCTGTTGGTGCTCAGATCGGTCAGGCTGTAGGTCGCATCGATCCAGTAGATCTCCATGTCCGGACGGGCGGTGGTGATGTCGACGATCACCTGCTGTCGGCGGCCGCTGATATTGATCTTGAGGCTGTGGGTCGGCGACAATTCTCCGGACCCGCCGGTCAGCCCGAAAATGAGGGCATTGCGGATCTCGACGCCCATGCGCGCCTCGGGTGTCCCGTTCGGGGCGTCGATTTCCTCGACCTTGACGCTCGCCAGAGCCGAACGCACGGCAGGCACCTGTCCGACGCTGGCAGTGCCGTACATGGGCTGGAAACAGCCGGCGGTCAGGCCGGCGCAGCCGAACACGACCGCCAGCGCGATGGCGCGGGAAATCCCCCGATGTCCCCTAGGCAACGACATTCACAATCCTCTGCGGGACAACAATGACCTTTTTGGGAGGCTTGCCGTCCAATGCCTTTCTTACCGCATCGAGCGTTAAGACGGCAGCCTCGATCTCCGAATTTCCTGCCTCCCGTGGCACAGTTACATCAGCCTTCTTCTTGCCGTTGATCTGCACCGGTAGAGTGATGGTATTTTCGACAAGCAGGGCGGTTTCGACCTGCGGCCAGGGCTGCTCGGACACCAGCGTCCGATGGCCAAGCCGGGCCCAGCATTCCTCCGCCAGATGCGGCATCATCGGCGCGAAAAGCTGCACCAGAATGTCGCCTGCTTCCTTGATTGCAAATGCAAAATCCGGCGTCACCGCCGCCGGCGTAGAGATTTCGCCGATCGCGCCGCCGATGGTATTGGCGCATTCATAGATATGCGCCACGCAACGGTTGAAGCGCAGCTTCTCGATATCCTCGGACACCCGGGACAGGGCCAGATGGGCCGCCTTGCGGATGGCCAGCGCAGGGTCAGAATAGTCAGCCGGTGCCCTGGCGGGCGCGTTGCGGGCAATGTCGCCCATTTCCCCGATCAGCCGCCACAGGCGCTGCACGAATCGCCAAGAGCCCTGCACGCCTTCCTCGGTCCATATCACATCGCGCTCGGGCGGCGAGTCGGACAAGACGAACCAGCGCGCGGTATCCGCGCCATAGGCGCCGATGATGTCGTCCGGATCGACGGTGTTGCGCTTGGATTTCGACATCTTCTCGATGCCGCCGATCTCGATCGCTTCACCCGTCGCGGTCAGTGTCGCGCGCCTCTGATCGCCTTCCGTGACGATTGTCACTTCCGATGGCATGACAAAGCTGCCATCCGTCTTGCGGTAGGTCTCGTGAATGACCATACCTTGCGTGAACAATCCCGCAAACGGCTCCACGAGCCCGGCATGACCGGTCTTCTTCATCGCCCGCATGAAGAAGCGGCTGTACAGCAGATGCAGGATCGCATGCTCGATGCCGCCGATATACTGATCGACCGGCAGCCAGCGATCGACGATGGCACGATCCGTTGGCGCATCCCCAATCCACGGATCGGTGAAGCGCGCGAAATACCACGACGAATCGACAAACGTGTCCATCGTGTCGGTCTCGCGCCGTGCAGGCTTTCCGCATTTCGGGCAGGACACATTCTTCCAGGTCGGATGCCGGTCGAGGGGGTTGCCCGGACGGTCGAACGTGACGTCTTCCGGCAGCTTCACCGGCAGATCGGATTTCGGCACCGGAACGATGCCGCAATCCTCGCAATGGATCACCGGGATCGGGCAGCCCCAATAGCGCTGGCGCGAAATACCCCAGTCGCGCAGACGGAAATTGATCTGTCGTTGCGCGACCGGACGATTGCCGCGTGTCTGCTTTTCAAGGCGGCTCGCAACCTCTTCCTTTGCCTCGGCAATCGTCATGCCGTCGAGAAAGCGCGAATTGATCATCGTGCCGTCACCGTCATAGGCGGTGTCGGTGATGATAAAACTTTGTGGATCCTGTCCGGGCGGACACACGACCGGTGTGTTGCCAAGCCCGTATGTGTTGACGAAATCAAGATCGCGCTGGTCGTGCGCGGGACAGCCGAAGATTGCGCCGGTGCCGTAATCCATCAGGATGAAGTTTGCGACATAGACCGGCAAAAACCAGTCGGGATCGAACGGATGCACGGCGCGAATGCCGGTGTCGACGCCCTGCTTCTCGGCCTTCTCGATCACCTCCTGCGCGGTGCCGTGCCGTTTGCATTCGGCAATGAAATCCGCAAGTTTCGGATTCTTTACAGCCGCGGCCGCCGCCAGCGGATGGTCCGGCGCAATCGCCATGAACTTGGCGCCGAACAATGTGTCGGGCCGCGTTGTAAACACATCCAGTTCGGTTTCGCCCGAGGGTGTGGTTGCCGGATCGAGCGCGAAACGCACCAGCAGGCCTTCCGACCGGCCGATCCAGTTGCGCTGCATGGTGCGGACTTTGTCCGGCCAGCGGTCGAGCGTGTCGATGGCGTCGAGCAGGTCCTGCGCGTAATTGCTGATCTTCAGAAACCACTGCGTCAGCTCGCGCTGTTCGACCGGTGCGCCGGAACGCCAGCCGCGGCCGTCGATCACCTGCTCATTGGCCAGCACGGTCTGGTCGACCGGATCCCAGTTCACCTTGCTCTGCTTGCGCTCGATCAGACCGGCATCGAGAAAGTCGAGAAACATCGCCTGTTGGTGCTTGTAATAATCGGGATCGCACGTTGCGATCTCGCGCGCCCAGTCGAGCGACAGCCCCATCGATTGCAGCTGCGTCTTCATCGCGGCGATGTTCTGATAGGTCCATGTCTTGGGATGGACCTTGCGCTCCATGGCGGCGTTTTCCGCCGGCATGCCGAATGCATCCCAGCCCATCGGATGCAGCACCGAGAAGCCCGCCGCGCGCTTGTAGCGCGCCACCACGTCGCCCATCGTATAATTGCGGACATGGCCCATATGGATGCGCCCCGACGGATAGGGGAACATCTCCAGCACGTAGTATTTCTGGCGCGGGTCGTCGTTCTTCGTCGCGAAGATGCCGCGCTCGTCCCACATTTTCTGCCAGCGGGGTGCGGCGTCGCGGGCGTTGTAGCGCTCGTTGGTCATGGACTCGTCAGGCCGGATCAGGCGTTTTTCTGGTGTTTCAGACTGCGGCGAAAGGACACGAAATCGCCTTTGAGGTCAACGGCCTATCCCGCAGGCCGGGGATGTGCGACGAGGCGGAAACACGCATTTTCGGAACTTTCAGCGGTCCCGCCCGGTTTTCCATCCAGCAAAGGAGGACAACATGGTGAAAGCGCGCGAAATCCACCAGCATATGGAGGTTGTGGGATCGGACGGCAGCCATGTCGGCACCGTCGATCACATGGAAGGCGCGAAGTGGATCAAGCTGACCAAGAACGATCCGGTCGCCGGCGGCGAGCATCATCTGATTCCGCTTAAATGGGTGGACCACATCGACAGCCAGGTGCACCTGAACAGAGGTTCGGCGGACGCCATGAGCCAGTGGCAGACAGCCTGACGGTTTCGGGTGCCGCGACCTGGTCGCGCAACCGGTCACGCGATTTTGGTCACGTGGGTTGGTCGCGTGGGTTGGTCGGATGAGATGATTTCCAGGACCGGGACCCGCCGTAGCGCGGCGGGACCCGGCCCTTTGCATCGCCAGGGCGGCTTGGTTATAGACCCGGACATGTCTGATTCCGTTCACGCCTCGATTGCCGACGCACTCTCTTATGTCAGACGGCAGGTCGCCGATGCATGCCGCGAAGCCGGACGCGCGCCCGCGAGCGTGACGCTGATCGCCGTGAGCAAGACATTTCCGACCGATGCGATCGAACAGGCGATCATCGCCGGCCAAAAGGTCTTCGGCGAAAACCGTGTGCAGGAGAGCAAGGCGAAATGGCCGGCCTTGCGCGAGAAATATCCCGATCTCGAATTGCATCTGATCGGGCCGCTGCAGTCGAACAAGGCGAAAGAGGCGGTGGCGTTGTTCGACGCCATCCATTCGGTCGACCGGCCGAGCATCTGCGAGGCGCTGGCGAAAGAGATCGTCAAGCAGGGGCGGGCGCCGCGGCTGTTCGTGGAAATCAATACCGGCGCCGAGCCGCAGAAGGCCGGTATTCTTCCGGAAAATGCCGACGCATTCCTGCGCGAGTGCCGCGACACTTACGGGCTGACCATCGACGGTCTGATGTGCATTCCGCCTTTCGACGAAGCGCCGGCGCCGCATTTCGCGCTGACGGCGAAGATCGCTGCGCGCAACGGCCTGAAACTGCTCTCGATGGGCATGAGTTCCGATTTCGATGTCGCGATTGAATTCGGCGCCACGCATGTGCGCGTCGGCTCGGCGATTTTCGGTGAGCGCGCCATGGCTGCGGCCGGCGAGACGTGATTCGCGACAAGGCAAAATTCGCGACAAGGCAAAATTCTGCTCCGGATACCGCCGATGCTGCGCCGCGCCGCAGCGGAGATGCACAGCGGACATGCGTTTATCGGTTTAACTGGTTGAGATGCCTGCAATTCATTTCCGCGTCCATTCGTCGCGCGCAGGGATGAGAACGTCATTCTCGCGGAGACAACCCGTGTGGAACATCATGCCCTCTGAGCGACGCATGTTGAAATTGACAAGCTCCGCCCGTTCAATGGTGATGATGGAATGGTTCATTCCAGGAGACCTGCAGCCATGCATCGGATCACCGCGATTGCCGCCCATCGATTTCAAGGAATGGTCCGCATCGCCGCATTGGCGGCTGCCGTGTCGGCAATCCTTCCTGGCGCGTCTCTGGCGCAGACCACGCTGCTCAATGTCTCCTATGACCCGACGCGCGAGCTGTATCGCGAATTCAACGCGGCCTTCATCAAGCATTGGCAGGAGA
>JAEVZN010000068.1 GCA_023392205.1 Pseudomonadota bacterium | reverse complement strand
GCACCGAAGGCTCAAAAGTCACCAGCCGCATGATCCGCGACCGGTTGTTGCGCGAAGCCGAAGGCAACGTGGCTTTGCGGGTGTCGGAATCCGACGACAAGGACGCGATGGAAGTGGCAGGCCGCGGCGAATTGCAGCTCGGCATCCTGATCGAGACCATGCGTCGCGAGGGCTTCGAACTCTCCGTCTCGCGGCCCAAGGTTCTGCTTCGCCGCAATGAGAGCGGCCAGCTTGAGGAGCCGATCGAGGAAGTCGTGATCGACGTCGACGAGGAGCATTCCGGCGTCGTTGTTCAGAAGATGTCGGAGCGCAAGGCCGACATGATCGAGATGAAGCCGTCCGGCGGCGGACGCACGCGGCTTGTATTCTACGCCCCGACTCGCGGACTGATCGGCTATCAGGGTGAATTGCTCACCGACACGCGCGGCACCGCGATCATGAACCGGCTCTTTCATGACTACGCGCCGTTCAAGGGCGAGATTTCCGGACGCCGCAACGGCGTTCTGATTTCCAACGAACAGGGCGAAGCCGTCGCCTATGCGATGTGGAAGCTCGAGGATCGCGGGCCGATGATGATCGAGCCGGGCTGGAAAGTGTATCGCGGCATGATCGTCGGCGAGCATACCCGCGACAACGACCTCGAAATCAATGTCCTGAAGGGCAAGCAGCTCACCAACATCCGCACCACGTCCAAGGACGAGGCGGTGCGGCTGACGCCGCCAATCCGCATGTCGCTGGAAAAGGCGCTGTCCTACATCCAGGACGACGAACTGGTCGAAGTGACGCCGAAGTCTATCCGCCTGCGCAAGAAGCTGCTCGATCCCAACGATCGCAAGCGCGAGGAGCGCCGCAAGGAAGCCGAGACGGTCTGATGTCGCGGGCGCAAGCGCGCAAGACGCGCGCAGTATTGTGATCACGCGGTTCTCGTCACTTTCGCAGTTTCGCTGAGGAAAAGTGTGTCCCGTAACGGGACAAGGTGGCGCAGCGTCCAGACCGCCTGCGATCGCGGTTCTGGAGCCCGTCCAAAGGCGTCGAAAACCCCTGCAAATTCAAGCACTGACAGTGCTCGTGGGTTGTGCCGCATGTGCCGGAACCGACCGGTGCAGAAAATCCACACCGTTTACGGAACGTTAACTCAGGGCTTGAACGGCGAGTCGGTGCTTGCTCTTATGTCGCCCATGAGCACGACACTCATCGAGATTCGACGGGCGAAACTGGCGGATGCGGCGGACGTCGCACAGGCCCATGACGATGCGTGGCGCGCGGCCTATCAGGGCATTATCCCGGGTACCGAACTCGAAAAGCTGATCAATCGCCGCGGCCCCGATTGGTGGCATTCGGCGATCCGCAAGGGCAGCCGCATCGCGCTCATGCAGTTCGGCGATACGATTGCAGGATACGCCAATTACGGGCGCAATCGCGCCCGCAGCCTGTATTACGATGGCGAAGTCTACGAGCTTTATCTCAAGCCGGAATTCCAGGGACTGGGCTTCGGCCGCCGCCTGTTCACTGCGGCCCGGCGCGATCTGGCACAAAGCGGATTGAAGAGCCTGGTGATCTGGGCCTTGTCGGACAACGAACCGGCGGTGGAATTCTATCGTGCCCTGGGTGGCCGCGCGGTGGCGCGCTCCTCTGAGCGTTTCGGCACACGCGTGCTCGACAAGGTGGCCTTCTCCTGGCAGTCGTAAGCCAGTTTTGCCGCGCGTGAGCGCAGCTCAGGGGCTGCCGGCAAATCCCGGCCCGGTTTTTCCATAAACGCCCGGACTGTCTTTTCCGCAGCGGAAGGCGCGTGCGCGCTCGTCGGCCACCTGCCGCGCCAGCATATTGGCCTCCGGGTTGGCGCGCCCGTCGACATAGCCGACATGGCAGACGCCGCCGGGATTGAGCCTGGTTATCACCAGCACCTGCCCGTCGACGGTGCGCCCGTCCGGATTGGGGTCCGGCGCCTGGACGGTGGTGCCGAAGCGCAGGATGGTGGCGAAGGGGCGCGTCTTGCCGTCCGGCAGATTCTCTATGCGCCATTCGATCATGTCGCCGTGGTCATTGAAGGCGCTCAGCGTCTCACTGGCGGCCACCTCATTCTTTGCATTGCGGCCGTAGCTGACGAAGGCGCGCTGATCGCCGCCGGCAATGTAAACCGGAATGCCGGCATGCCCCCGGCACAGCCAGGATCCGTAATCCTCGATATCGGTCCCCTTGGTGTGGCGGCAGGTGTTCAGATCGATTTTCGTATAGGCATAGGTCACGTCCTGCGCCGTCACCGGTCTGGCGGTGCACGTGAGCGCCGCGAGGCAGACAAGAGCCGGGATTATCGGCCGTTGCATCGGACCTCTCCTGCTGACGCTAGACCACTTCCGGCTCGGGCAGGCCTGCCGAGGCACAGGCCGCGCGCAGCGTATTGAGGATCACGCAGGCAATGGTCATCGGCCCCACTCCGCCCGGCACCGGCGTGATGGCGCCGGCCACCTTCAGCGCCTGCGCAAAATCCACGTCGCCGACAAGGCGTGTCTTGCCCGCGTCGCCCGGCACCCGATTGATGCCGACATCGATCACGGTGGCGCCCGGCTTGATCCAGTCGCCCTTGACCATTTCCGGACGGCCGACCGCAGCAAAAAGCAGATCGGCGCGGGCACAGACCTGCGGCAGATCCTTCGTCTTCGAATGCGCCACGGTCACCGTGCAGTTTTCCGCCAGCAGCAATTGCGCGAGCGGCTTGCCGACAATGTTGGAACGGCCGATCACCACCGCATCCATGCCCGACAGCGAGGGATGGACCGACTTGGCGAGGATCACGCTGCCGACCGGCGTACAGGGCACCAGTGCCTGCTGGCCGGTGGCCAGCCGCCCGGCATTGACCGGATGGAAGCCGTCGACGTCCTTGCCCGGATCGACCGCATTCAGCACCAGCGTCGCGTCGATATGCGACGGCAGCGGCAATTGCACCAGAATGCCATGCACGGCGGGATCGTTGATGAGCTTGTCGCCGAGGGCGAGGAGATCCTTCTCCGAGGTCGACGCGTCGAGCCGGTGCTCCCAGGAATTCATGCCAACCTCGACCGTCTGCTTGGCCTTGTTGGCGACATAGACCTTGCTCGCCGGATCCTCGCCGACCAGCACCACGGCGAGGCCGGGCTTCAGCCCATGCTTGGTCCCGAGCTCCTTCACGGCCTTGGCGATGCGGGCGCGCAACCCTTCCGCGTAGGCTTTTCCGTCGATCACTTTGGCGGTCATGGCGTCTGGTCCTGAATGAGATGGCCGAGCGTCTGCTCGATGGCGGTGGGGTTTCCGGCGATATGGACCGTCTTCAGACGGCTGGTCTCGCCGGCGGTGAGGATGAAGGCCTTGCGGGGAAGCCTGAAGGTTTCGGCCAGGATGTCGATAACCGCTTCATTGGCCTTGCCCTTTTCCGGTTGCGCCGTGACTTTGACCTGAAGCGACACTTTCCCGTCCGCGCCGTGGAACAGCCCGGAAATCTCAGGCCGCGCCGCCTTGGGCGTCACGCGCAGGAAGAGAAAGCCGCCTTGGGCGTCGGGCTTGAAGGGCAGGGGGCTCACACCAGGAGCCTGGGGCCATATTCCCACAGCAGGCTGCGGATGAACCAGATGGCGACGAGCACGACAATCGGAGAGATGTCGATGCCGCCGAGATCGGGCAGGAGCCGGCGGATGGGGCCCAGCACCGGCTCGGTCAGCCGGAAAAGCGCGTAGCGGATCTGCCGGACGATGTCGTTCTGTCCATTGATGATATTGAAGCCGATCAACCAGCTCATCACGACCACCGCGATGATGATCCAGGTATAGATGTTTAGAACGAGGTCGATCAGGTTGAGGATGGAAATCATGCGTGCCTCTGCCGGGGGT
>JAEVZN010000512.1 GCA_023392205.1 Pseudomonadota bacterium | reverse complement strand
ATCGGCAGCGGGATGAAAAGAACCAGGCAACGCTTCGGGCAGCCGGCTGGAAAATTCTGGTTGTCTGGGAATGCGAGTTACGGCATAAGGAACGATTAGAGAACAAACTGAGGCGTTTTTTGGAAGGGGACGATGCGCGCGGTCGAACTATTCGCGGGAGCCGGCGGACTAGGGCTAGGTATTAGCAGGAATCGTGCAATTGATGGCTTTGGAAACAAGGATCCCGGTCGACGGCGGGCGCGCCAATTTAAGTCCCCTTGGGATGTTCTCCACCCTGGGCGCAAGTTCGCCGAGAAGCTTGGTGATGGTGGAATGACAGATACTTTTTTATTGGAACGCGTCGCTGATTACCTTGCAGGGCGCCCGCTGAAGAAGCTTCCAAAGGTCGTCGCTGACGAGCAAGAGAAAGAACAAATTGCTGACGAAGAGAGCGCTGATGAAGCATGACCGCAGGCCGAGCATAAACTAATGCTCATCACGAGCATGACGCGGGTAAGTTCTGGAAAATCAAACTAATTGTGATGGAAAATCCAAAGCGGTTCGATTGGGACAGTTATGGCACAGCCTCCTTTTTTCCGACCCGGGCAATCCCAGCCCGACAAGCGCCCGCCCGATCTCGCCTATCTCCGCAAGAGCCTGAACCGGCTCCTGCGTATCGCGCGCGACGCCGAAATAATGCCATGGAGCGAGTCCGAGACGGCGAGCTGGGAGAAGCTGTTTCCGGAACTGGCGGCGTCGCTTCCGCAAGAGGAGGCTGAGACTTTGTTGACCGAGTTCAGGAAAGAACTCTCACGATTGCGTTCGATCATCTGATAGACGCCGCATTAATACGTGGATGCCCGGCACAAGGCCCGGCATGACGACGTTTTTTTCACTCCTGTGCCACATCCCGCTTTGCGTCGCTTGAAGCCGCGATAAACCTGGCGCGCCTTTTTGCGCACGAGCAGAACACGGCCGTTACAGCACGAACGACGCCTTTTGGCAGACGCCTCATGACACGGCTCGCGCGCATCTGCGCCGGCGTCCTCGCTGCGGTCGCGCTTTCATTGTCACCCGCCGCCGCACAAAATTATCCCGACAAGTCCATTCGCGTGATCGTGTCGATCGCCGCCGGTTCGGTGACCGGCATCATCACGCGCGCGGTGGCCGACGAGCTGGTGCCGATCACGCGGCTGGATCGCAAGGCGGCCGAGGCGCTGGTCCGAACCGCCAACCAGCCCAAGACAGAATACAAGCCGCAATAGCGCAGAAGAGCACCGAACTTCGCAGCACAACGCCGAATTCGCGCCAGAATAAGCGAGACAAGCAGGGTCCGGGCGGGAAATCGGCCGTGACCCCTCCCGTTTTGCCGCCTGCAATGCCATGTTGCGCATTGGGATTCGCATGGCAGAACACGCAAAAAGCTCAGACAAATCAGGCCCCAAGCCTGGAATCGCCGCGCGCGCGATGCAGGCCGCCCGCGGCGGCCAGGCCTATCTCGACGGGCTCAATGCCGAACAACGCCTCGCCGTGGAAACCCTGGACGGTCCCGTCTTGGTCCTGGCCGGCGCCGGAACCGGGAAAACCCGTGTATTAACAACGCGTATCGCCCATATCCTCAACCTCGGTCGCGCGCATCCCTCGCAGATACTGGCGGTGACATTCACCAACAAGGCCGCGCGCGAGATGAAGCATCGCATCGGCGAGATGGTGGGGCAGATCGTCGAGGGAATGCCATGGCTTGGCACCTTCCACGCGATCGGCGTGAAGATTCTGCGCCGGCATGCCGAACTGGTCGGGTTGAAAAGCAACTTCACGATCCTCGACGTGGACGACCAGATTCGCCTGATCAAACAATTACTTGAGGCAGCGAATGTCGACGAGAAAAGGTGGCCCGCGCGCGTGTTCGCGGGCATCCTCGACGGCTGGAAGAACCGCGGCCTGACGCCGGCACAGGTTCCCGCAGGCGAGGCCATGGCCTTCGCCGGCGGCAAGGGCGGTGCGCTCTACGCCGCCTACCAGGAGCGGCTGAAAATCCTCAATGCCTGCGATTTCGGCGATCTCCTGCTCGAGCAGATCAGGCTTTTCCGCGAGAATCCGGACGTGCTCGCCGATTACCAGCGCCGCTTCCGCTATATTCTCGTCGACGAATACCAGGACACCAATGTCGCGCAATATCTGTGGCTGCGTCTGCTCGGCCAGCCGCGCAACGTCCCGCATGCGATCGCGGATGCCGCGAGCCCGCCGCGCGTTCAGCGCAACATCTGCTGCGTGGGCGACGATGACCAGTCGATCTATGGTTGGCGCGGCGCGGAGGTCGACAACATCCTGCGCTTCGAGAAGGAATTTCCAGGCGCCGTCGTGGTGCGTCTCGAACGCAATTACCGCTCGACTGGACACATCCTCGCCGCCGCCGCGCATATCATCGCCTTTAACGAAGGCCGGCTGGGCAAGACGCTCCGCACCGAGGACGTGCCGGGCGAGAAGGTCACCGTCACCGGCGCATGGGATTCGGAAGAGGAAGCGCGCTCGATCGGCGAGGAGATCGAGGAGCTGCAGCGGCGCAAGCACAGGCTCAACGAGATCGCGATCCTGGTGCGCGCCTCTTTCCAGATGCGCGAATTCGAAGACCGCTTTGTTACGCTGGGCCTGCCCTATCGCGTGATCGGCGGGCCGCGTTTCTATGAGCGTGCGGAAATCCGCGATGCCCTCGCCTATCTGCGCGTGATCGCCCAGCCGGCCGACGATCTCGCCTTCGAGCGCATCGTCAATGTCCCGCGCCGGGGGCTGGGCGATGCCACGCTCAAGCTCATGCACGACCATGCGCGGTCGCGCCGCGTGCCGCTGACCGAAGCCGCGCAAGCGCTGGTGGAAACCGATGAACTCAAACCCAAGGCGCGCCATTCGTTGCGCGCTTTGATGGACAATTTCGCGCGCTGGTCGACCCAGAGCCAGAACCTCCCACATTCCGAACTGGCCGAAATCGTGCTCGACGAGTCCGGATATACCGAGATGTGGCAGAAGGATCGCTCGGCCGACGCGGCGGGACGGCTGGAAAACCTCAAGGAACTTGTGCGCTCCATGCAGGATTTCGAGAACCTGTCAGGCTTTCTCGAACACATCTCGCTGGTGATGGACCGCGATGCCGAAGGCCTCGACGACGCTGTCAGCATCATGACGCTGCATTCCGCCAAGGGGCTGGAATTCGACACCGTGTTCCTTCCCGGCTGGGAGGAAGGGCTGTTTCCGCATCAGCGCGCGCTCGACGAGACCGGTCGCGCGGGGCTGGAAGAGGAGCGCCGCCTCGCACATGTCGGCATCACGCGCGCGCGCAAGCGTGCCAAGATCTATTTCGCCACCAACCGCCGCATGCATGGCATGTGGAATTCGACCATTCCCTCGCGCTTCCTCGACGAATTGCCGGAAGCGCATGTGGAGGTGACGGAATCCAAGAGCGGCTTTGGCGGCATGTCGGGCCAGGGCCGGTTCGGCAGCTATGGGGCGTCGCGCTTCGACAGCTTCCGGCCCGCCGGTTCAAGCTATGCCACGCCCGGATGGCAGCGGGCACAAAAACGCCAGCGCGGCGATGATGTTGACGGTTTTGGCGACGAGGGCTCTGAATTCGACAGCGAAGGTCGCTTCAGCGACGATGACGACAGCGGCGCAACAG
>JAEVZN010000491.1 GCA_023392205.1 Pseudomonadota bacterium | reverse complement strand
TTTTCGATTGCCTGCATGACATGGGCCACCCGGTCGCGGCCGCCGCGCATGCCGCGACGGCACTCGCGCCCGACGGGACCGTCATGCTGGTCGAGCCGTTTGCCGGCGACCGCGTCGAGGACAACATCAATCCGCTCGGGCGGCTTTACTATGCCGCATCGACCACGATGTGCTGCGCGCACGCGCTGTCCGAGAACGGGACGCATGTTCTCGGCGCACAGGCCGGACCGCGTCAGCTCGAGGACGTATTGCAAGCGGCAGGCTTCGGATCGGTCAGGACCGCCAAACAGACCGCGTTCAACCTGATTGTGGAAGCGCGGCATTGACGCGCAGGCGATCCCGGTCAGCGGGATCGCTTACGTGTTCAAATGCTAGTGTTATCCGTTCAAAATCGGTAGCAGCAGCCGTGACGACGACATGATCGTCGACAGGCAGCTTGTTCCGACGGAGGCGTGGCGGAAACCCATGATGGACGGCGCGTCCGGATTCTGGTCGTCCCCGGTGAGGACAAGCCGGATGCAATGACCCGCCTTGAACCGCCGGGCATTGTCCACCATGGGGATGCGATAGCGAACCACCTGCCCGACCGGCAACGCTTCAAAGCTGCGGCACGGCAAAACCGGCGTACCGGGCTTGCTTGCCGCCTCATCCACTTCGCGCAAGCTTGCGCGCAGATAGCCAGCGGTAATGTCCGTTGCGCTCCCGGACGGATCGACATCCTGCAGGGTCGCGATAAAAGCGGTGTCGACGGCTGTCGCCACAGCGTCCAGCACAAGCTCGACCGGCCCGACCATGTCGAGGACACGCTCGAGCGGCGCGCTGGTCCAGATCAACATGGCAGGCGGATCGGTTTCGCTGGCGTGAGCGCGATTGAGTCCGGCGCCGAGCGTCATCATGGCGCGGCTTCCGGCGGGACCTTCGTCGGTGGCCATTCCACCATCGGCGCGGAGCGCATAGTCCCGGTATGCCAGACCCGGAACGGGCCAGGAATCGGCTTCACGGAAACCGTCCGCGCCCGGCAGGACGTAACGAATGCGCTGGCCATCGAGGATGCCGGTGTCCTTCCCCTTCAGCCAGTGATCGAACCAGGCCAGCGCCTCCACATGCAGGCTTTCCCACGGCCAGGTCAGGCCGTAATCGCCGAGCATCGCGACGCGCACATGTTTGCTGCTGGTCAGCGCATTGAAGGCCTGAAAGGTCGACGGCAGATGCAGCGGCACGTTCTCCCAGTCGCAACCGAGATAGACCGGCACTTCGACCCGATGCAGGAGCGGCAGCAGATTGCGCTCCTCCCACCACGAATCGCGCAAGGGCCGTTCGACCGCGATAATGCGCCAGATGTCATCCCACGGATGCGGGTCGTGATGCAGCTTCATCAGGAGCCGGAGCGCGGTGATGGACGCCTCGCCGTTCATGATGGCGAACTTCCGGTGCACGGCCGGAAGATGCAGCACATTGCGCGCGGCCCCGATCAGACCGCCGCGCAGGAATGAATCGGAGAGCTTCGACGTCATACCGACCATGGCCAGGAACGGCGTTACGAATGAACTCGAAAACAAGCCGTGATGAATGGCGGCTTCATAAAGATCGGCGGTGACCGCAACGGGAAAGATCGCCTTGAGATGCGGCGGACGTTCGACCGCAGCCTCAAGCTGCGTCATCGCGAAATAGCTGATGCCGATCATGCCGACATTGCCGTCCGACCATGGCTGCGCTGCCGCCCATTCGACGAGGTCGTGCATGTCGCGACGTTCCTGCGCGTCGAAAAAGCCGAACGTCCCTCCGGAGCCACCGGTGCCGCGCAGATTGGCGATCACATGCACATAGCCACGCGGCACGAAGAAATCGCTGGCGCCGGCTTCGATGAAGCCCATCGGCGCGCCGAGATCCTGAATTTGCCGCGGATAGGGTGACGCTGCGATCAGCACCGGATAGCGGCCGGGTTCGGCCGGACGATGCACGTCGGCCATCAACGCGACGCCGTCACGCATCGGGACGGCGGCGTTGTTGTCGCGCGCCATGGCATAAAGCGGCCCGGAGAGATTGCGATACGTCCGCCCCGTGGTCTGCGGACCGTTGAGTTGACGCTCGCCGGGGCCGGTGCCTGCGATCGACATGCGCTAGGCCCTCGGCTTTCGGAACACCACGAAATGCGACATGGAAAAATTGACCACGAACGCCACGCCGATGGCCACGAGCTTGGCATAGAGCACCGGCAGCACCTGCGCGGCGGCGATGAGCGCCACCGTGCTGGCCAGCAGGCCGAGAACCTGGCTCGCCACAAAGGTGAGATAGGACCGGCCGCTCAGCCTGCGGCCCGACTCGGCGGCGAAGGTGATGAAGGAATTCATCACATAGGAGCCTGAGACCGCGACCGCCCAGGACAGCGTATTGGCAACGACCAGCGACGAGGTCAGGTATTTCAGGGCGAGCAGGAACAGCCCGAGATCGACCAGCGAATTGACCACGCCGATCGAGGCGAAGCTCATCGCCTTGAGAAGGATCCTTTGCCGCCGCAAAGCCGCCCGGATGCGCTGCGGAATTGTGGGGTCTTGCGGAAGGGCCATTGCCAGCTTTCAAAAAAACTTTGCCGCCAGGGGGATTTGTGAATAATCGCTCATGCGGCAATTTGTCTCTCAGGCTATAGGATGCGGCGACCGAAGCGCCAAGCCGGAAGTTGATCCGGTGTTTCAAGCCGGAAGATCGCGATGCCTGTAAAATCGGTGCGTCCTGCAACTCAGCGCGGCAAGCCAGTCAAGGCCGGCTTGTCGCTGATCGTTCCCTGTTACAACGAGGCCGACAACCTGCCGGCTTTGCATGCCCGCCTGTGCGAGACGGCGCAGAGCCTGCGCGACACGCGCGGGCTCGCGGTCGAGGTCGTGTATATCGACGATGGCTCGCGCGACAACACCTATGCGGTCGCGGCGGCCCTGCCGGCCATCGGGCTCGACGTGCAGGTGCTGTCGCTGTCGCGCAATTTCGGCAAGGAGGCCGCTTTGATGGCCGGCCTGCAAAATGCACGGCACGGCGCACTTCTGTTCATGGACGGCGACGGCCAGCATCCGCCGTCACTGATCGCAAGGCTGGTCGGACACTGGCTGGATGACGGCTATGACGTCATCTACACCGCCAAGGCCAATCGTGAGGAAGAATCGCCGCTGAAGCGTCTAGGCGTGAAAACGTTTTACAAGCTGGTGAATTTTCGCGCGCGCCACAAGATTCCGGAAGATGCGGGCGACTTCCGCCTGCTGTCGCCGCGCGCTGCTGAAGCGCTGCGCCAATTGCCCGAGCGCAACCGCTTCTTCAAGGGACTGGCCAGCTGGATAGGCTTTCGGCAATTGCGTGTCGATTACGAACCGTCAGTCCGCGAACACGGCAAGTCCACCTGGAATGTCGCGTCCCTGATCGGCTTGTCGATCGAGGGACTGACATCGTTTTCGGTCGCGCCCTTGCGGGTGGCAAGCCTGCTCGGCATCGTCATTGCCGGTGTGGCGCTGTTGTTCGGCGCGGCGATCCTCTATGAAACGCTGATGTACGGAAAATCGGTGCCGGGCTATCCCTCGGTGATTGTCGGATTGATGGTGCTGGGTGGCGTGCAACTCGTCATGATTGGTGTGCTCGGCGAATATATCGGCAAGATCCTCTCCGAGCAGAAACAGCGGCCGGTCTATTTCATCGCCGACCGGCACCAGGCGCTGGCGGCAGACAATCCCGAAGCCGTTGCGGCTGACGTCGCCCCGTCCGCGCCGGAGGCCGGTCCGTACGGCGCGCGCACGACCGCAGCCTGACCGCGCGGCCGATGCCCGAGCCGGATGCGCCCCTTCGCCGGATCTGGCTGTGTGCGGACGATTACGGCCTTTCACCCGGCGTCAACGATGCGATCCGCGATCTCTTGGCGCGCGGACGGATCAATTCCACCTCGGCGATGGTGGTCGCGCCATCGCTTACGCAGGACGAAGCGGACAGATTGCTGGCGCTGAAGGCGGACAATCCCGCCATCGCCATCGGGCTGCATGTGACGCTCACCGCGCCGTTCGCACCGATGACCTATGGCTATGCACCTCTGGCGGGCGGCCTGTTCCTGCCGGTCGGCGCGAAATTGCGAACGGCTCTGACGCGCCGTCTAGATCCCGCTTGTGTCGCCACCGAGGTAAAGGCGCAGATCGACCGCTTCGGCGCCATCTTCGGCACCGCACCGGATTTCGTGGACGGCCACCAGCATGTGCAGATCTTCCCGCAGGTGCGGCACGCGCTGCTTGATATGGTGGCGCGCGATCTGCCCGGTGTCTGGGTACGACAATGCGGACGCGTGATGCCGTGGCGCGCGCGCCTTGCCGATCGCAAGGGATTGGTGCTCGACGCGATGAGTGCGGGCTTCCGCAAGGCTGCGGCGCAGCGCGGCGTAACCGTCAATCCGGGCTTTGCCGGCAGCTACGATTTCACGCAAGGGCCGGATTTTGCGAGGCTGTTTCCACAATTTCTGGACCGCCTGCCGGATGGCGGCGTGGTCATGTGCCATCCCGGTTTTGTGGACGACGAATTGCGCCGGCTCGATCCGCTGACCGATCTGCGCGCCGCCGAACACGCCTATTTCGCCAGCGATGCCTTTGCCGAACTCCTGAAACATCGCCGCGTCACGTTGTCGTGAGATCTCCCCCTCGGACGCGCGGCTTCCTACATCAGCGTCGTCGATCTTCAGGGAGGATTCCACGATGACACCGCAGGAGCGCCGGCTCGTTGACGAGCTGTTCGACAAGCTGGCGACGCTGGAACGCGCGCCGCGGGAACCGGACGCCGAGGAGGCGATCCATTCCGGGCTGCAGCGCGCGCCGAATGCCATCTATCCGCTGGTGCAGACCGTCCTGCTGCAGGAAGAAGCCTTGCGGCGGGCGCAGGAACGTATCCGCGAGCTTGAGAGCGACACCGCGCCCGACGCCGAAGAGGGCGGCGGTTTTCTGGATTCGATGCGCGAGACGATTTTCGGCGGCGGCAATCCACGTCCGCGTGGCGCCGTGCCGCCGGTCAATCGCAATGGCCGGCCGATGGGCGTGCCGGATGCCTTCCGCAACGCCGGACCCTCGCAGGGCGCGATGGGACAGCCGCCGATGCCGGCAGCCAGCCAGCCGGGCGCCGCACAGGGCGGCGGATCGTTTCTCGGCACGGCGGCGGCAACCGCCGTGGGTGTGATCGGCGGATCGCTGCTGTTCAACAGCGTCAAGGACCTGATGGGCGGCGGCAAGGAGACCGGCACCGCCCAGGCAGCGGCCGGCGACACCAGCGGTAGCCAGGCCGGACCCTGGGGCGACGCCTCCTCCGGCGATCTCGCCAAGCAGGCCGGGCTCGACAATGTCGGCAAGCCGGATGCGGGCAAGGCGGATACCGCGCAAGCCCAGGATCAGCAGGGTTACGATCCGCACGCGCATGACGATTTCGAAGCGCCCTACGACACCGCCGATGCCGGTGGCGACGATTACGACTTCGATTTCGGCGACAGCGATTTCGGCTGAGCGATCGCCCTGGTGCGACACATCGCAGACAAAGGAAAAGGCCGCTCCGGTGAGCGGCCTTTTTGTTGTGTTGTCAGATCACCACCACGCGGGTGCCGACCTTCACGCGTCCGTACAGATCGATCACATCGTCGTTGCGCATGCGGATGCAGCCCGACGAAACGGCGGTGCCGATGGTCCAGGGTTCGTTCGAGCCGTGGATGCGGTACAGCGACGATCCGAGATAGAGCGCACGCGCGCCGAGCGGATTGTCCGGACCGCCAGCCATGTGGCGCGGCAGATGCGGCTGACGCGCCAGCATTTCCTTCGGTGGCACCCAGTCCGGCCATTCCGCCTTGCGCGTGACCGACTTCACGCCGGCCCAAGTGAAGCCCGGGCGTCCGACACCGATGCCGTAGCGCAGGGCCTTGCCGTCCTCCTGCACAAGATAGAGAAACCGCGAGGGCGTATCGACGACGATCGTGCCCGGCGCTTCCTTTCCGGAATAGGGCACAACCTGCTTCATGAAACGCGGATCGATGCGACGCTGCGCATAAGGCTCGCCGCGATCGGCGCCATGCACCTGAAGATGCGGCGGCGCCGAGCGCTGGATCATCGGCGGATAATTGCGGTCGTCCTGATAGCCAGGCTCGTAAAAGGCCGGTGCGCGGCGCGCGGCCGGCTCGGGAAATTGTTGCGACGGCGCCTGCGCGCCACCGAACAGGAATTCGATAAACCCGCCACCCATATTCGGCTGGCCATGCGCCTGCGCATGTCCTTGCCCGTAACCTTGCCCGTAACCTTGCGCATGGGCCGCAACCGGCATCATGCCGAGAGCCTTAGCCGCCATCGCGATAGCAACACCACACAATACGGAACGCTTCATCGACGCTACTCGCTAATGATACGAAATTCAGCCGTAACCAACGGTGCAGCAGCATGTGCCGCCCTGTGCGGATCACTACAGGCGAAAATTCGATCCGTTTGGTAAACGGCGCGCCTCACAAATGCGGAGAAAATGCGCCGTGGCCGTTTACCTGCGATTAGCGTTTATTTTGCGCTAAGCCGCATGGTTAACCGATCCCTGCCTGTCGATGAACGGGGCATTAAGCCGGCTCTGCTATCCGATCAGGCAGACAGAGGAGACGGCATGCCTGCGCAACGTAAAGTCTTCCGGATCGAAGAGATGCTTGGCCACGACATCGCGCGTGTCGACGATGACGCGCAGGCGGACATGAACGGGGATCTTCTTGCGGAGATCCGCGCCTTGCGCGCCGCCATCGAACAGCGGCCCGCGCTCCATTCCGATGCCGCCGCGCCCGCATCATCCCAGGATGCACGCAAGCTGAAGATCGAACTCGACGTGATCGGCAATGCCATCCAGCAGACGCGATCGGAGATCGTGTCGCTGCAGGATCAGGGCTTCGATTCGGCACGCGTGGCGCGCGTGACCCAGGAACTGGACGCGGTCTTTGCCGACACGAGCGCCGCAACCGACAAGATCCTGAAAGCCGCCGAGCAGATCGACGAATGCGTGGCCGCTTTGATGCCGCTCCTGCGCGACACCCACAAGCATGGCCTGGCCGAGGACATCCAGGACAAGCTGATTTCCATTTTCGAGGCCTGCAATTTCCACGACCTCACCGGACAGCGCATGTCGCGCGTGGCGTCCACCCTGAAACTCGTGGAAGACCATCTCGCGCGCATGATGGAAATCTGGAGCGTCATCGACCGCTTCAATATTGCGGACATGCAATCAGCCGCGGGTCACTTCGACGGCTATCTGAACGGTCCGCGCGTCGAGGGCGAGGCGGGGCATTCCACACAGGACGACATCGACGCGATGTTTCAATAGCGCGATCAGGCTCCCGCAGACTCCGCCGGTCGCCGGATGAGCGCGAAACACAACAGCGCCACGCAGGCGAACAGACCCGTGGTCATGAGCGCCGTCGCATCGCCCGAGCGCTCCACGACAAAGGCGAGGCTGACCGGCGCGATGGCCTGCATGATCTGGAACGGCTTGGCGATGCGTCCGAGCACGCGGCCATAGCCGGTGGCGCCGAACAGACGCAACGGCAGCGCCCCGCGGGCAATGGTCATCAGCCCGTTGGCAGCGCCGAACATGATCGCGAATGCGATCGCTGCCGGCAGCGCGAAACCGAACACCGCCAGCAACGCAAATCCCGACACCATCAGCGCAACCGAAAACCGTGCCAGATTGAGCGGATGCAGGTTGCCGGCAAAGGTCAGTTCGCAGATCCGCGCCGCCACCTGCGACGGCCCGAAGAGTGCGCCGATCATCACCGCCACAGACGGATCGATGCCGGCGCGGCCGAACATGGCGAGCAGATGCGCGGCAAGCCCGGACGGCACGAAGGCATAGAGCGCAAAGCCTGCCGCCACGAGAAAGAAGACCATGCCTTTGGCGGGCACGATGACGGCAGCCGCCTGCCCCGGTTGCGCGGCCGGAAGCATATCGGCCTGCGCTCTTGTCCGCGGCAGCGCGAAGGCATGCAGCGGCGCCGCGACAAAAGCCAGCACGCCTGCGAAGACGAGATAGGTGCGCTCCCAGTCAGTGACGGTGAGCAGCGCCTGCGTCACTGGCCAGCTGACCGTGGAGGCAAAGCCGCCCGCCAGTGTCAGGAAGGTGATCGGACGGCGCGCCGCCATGCCGAAGATGCGCCCGAGCGTGGCAAAGGCCGGATCGTAGAGATTGGCCGCGATCGCCACGCCAAGCACGATCCACGCAGCGAGATAGGCCGCCGGATGCGTGGCATGCACCATGCCGACAAGACCGGCCGCACCGGCCAGCGATCCCGCGGCCATCACGACATGACCGCCGGCGCGGTCGACCCATCCGCCGATGGCCGGCGCGACCAGCCCGGCCGCGAGCAGCGCCAGCGAAAAGCCGCCCATGGCGAAGGAAAGCGACCAGCCGCGTGCGGCCGCAATCAGCGGCATCTTCAGCACCGGCGGATAGAACAGAATGCCCCAGGCGAGAATCTGCGTGACGCCGAGCACCAGCACGGCGCGCCAGGGTCCGAAGATGAAATCGCGGGGAGACGGCATTGATTACGACATGGGTGACGATCGGGACTTACTCCGATCGTCATGGCCGGGCGTCGTCCCGGCCATCCACGTCTCATGGCCGGGCTTCGTCCCGACCATCCACGTCTAACGACAATCGGCTAACGACATGCGGCCAAAACGTGGATGCCCGGCACGAGGCGGGGCATGACAGAATTCAATCAGCCGTGCCGCCTACGCGCGGGGCGCGCAGCGCACATAGATCTGCGTGCCGTAGCGGCTCGACACTTCCGGATCGAGGAAGCTCACGGTCATCACGCGTCCGTCGAAGGACGTGATCTCGCGATCCTGCACGCCGCCAGCCGGTTCACCGGCCGGGCCGATGAAAGTCCGGTTGCCCGGTCCGCCCTTGAGACGCAATTCTTCCGGCTGTGCCTTGTCCGGCATATGCATGATCACGCCGCCGGTCGGACCCATCGCGATGTTGTAGGG
>JAEVZN010000444.1 GCA_023392205.1 Pseudomonadota bacterium | reverse complement strand
CGGGTGTTCGGCGGTCAGGTGATCGGACAGGCGCTGGCGGCCGCCTGCCGCACGGTGCAGCGGATCGCCGTGCATTCGCTGCATGCCTATTTCGTGCTGCCGGGCGACCCCAAAGTGCCGATCGTCTACGAGGTGGAACGCACCCGCGACGGCCGCAGTTTCACCACCCGCAGCATCAAGGCGATCCAGCACGGACGGCCGATCTTCACCATGATGGCGTCGTTCCACAATAATGAGTCAGGACTCGACAACCAGGCGCAGATGCCGGACGTGCCGCCGCCGGACGACCTGCCCGACGAGACGGAGGCGCGGCGCGAGATTCTGCCGACCCTGCCGGAGAATGTGCAGCGCTATTATGAGCGCGAGCGTCCCATCGACCTGCGACCGGTGGAGTTTGCGCATTACCGCGGCGAGAAGCCGAAAGGCGAACGCTTCAATGTCTGGTTCAAGACCTTCGCGCGGCTGCCTGACGATCCCGCCATCCATCAATGCGCGCTGGCCTATGCCTCCGACCTGACACTGCTCGACTCGGCGCTGGTGCCGCTCGGCCGCAGCCTGTTCGAAAAGGACTTCATGGGCGCGAGCCTCGACCACGCCTTGTGGCTGCACCGGCCCTTTCGCATGGACGAATGGCTGCTCTATACGCAGGATTCGCCGAACCTGCATGGCTCGCGCGGCCTGTCGCGCGGATTGATCTTCCGCCAGGACGGCACGCTGATCGCCTCGGTGGCGCAGGAGGGTCTTGTACGCCTGCGGCAGCGGCCCTGATGCCGCAGCAAGCCGCCGGGCCTGCCCGACCGGATATTTTTTGCGCTTAAACTGGACGCCGTGCCGCGCTAGATTGCGGTGTCTCACTCGTGAGCCTGGACTGTCCCATGCAACTCGTCGTCGCCATCATCAAACCGTTCAAGCTGGACGCCGTCCGCGATGCCCTGACCGCCATCGGCGTACACGGTATGACCGTCACCGAAGTGAAAGGTTATGGACGCCAGAAGGGGCATACCGAGATGTATCGTGGCGCCGAATATGCCGTGAGCTTCCTGCCCAAAATGCGGCTGGAAATCGCCGTGCCATCGGATCAGGCGGCCAAGGTGATGGACGCCGTCACCACCGCCGCCCGGACCGGGCAGATCGGTGACGGCAAGATCTTCGCCATTCCGCTGGAGCGGGCGGTGCGCATTCGCACCGGCGAGACCGATTCGGACGCCCTTTAGGTTCGCCTTCTTCTCGACTGTCTCGTTCGCGTGACGTCGCTCGTGCGAGCGATCGGGAGCGAATTTGCGCCTGTGCGAGCCCTCGTGCACAGCCTTCGATCAGGCCATTCCGGGCCAGTTCGGCTCTTGCTTAAAAACTGGGCAATTGTGACCTGCGATTGAGCGCGACCCCGTTCCGGGCAACCAAAGGTGCCCGCGCTCAATACGAATCGCCATTTGATTCAGCCTGTTAGGCTTTGTGCGGCGAAGTGGCACGCAGTTTGATTCCCTATTCGCGGAACCGTCAGTTCAGCGCCATTCGGCTGCCTGACGGCGCCGGATCAGGTCGCCCGGGGCTGGGGAACGTGGCTGCGGGCTAATGGGGAAAGAACTTATGAAAATCGTCATGGCCGTCATAAAGCCATTCAAGCTCGACGAGGTCCGCGACGCCCTCACCGTGATCGGGGTGCACGGCATGACCGTCACAGAGGTCAAAGGCTACGGGCGTCAGAAGGGGCATACCGAAATCTATCGCGGCACCGAATATGCCGTGAGCTTCCTGCCCAAACTCAAGATCGAGGTCGCCGTCGATACAGGTCAGGTCGACAAGGTCATCGAAGCCATCACCGCCGCAGCCAAGACCGGCCAGATCGGCGACGGAAAGATCTTCGTGGTCGATCTGGAAAGCGCGGTGCGTATCCGCACCGGCGAAACCGACGCAGCCGCACTTTAACCGACCCGAATAATCGGACAGGAGCAAAGATTATGTCGTTCAAGTTTCCGTATCGGGCCGGGCTGGCTTCCGCCGCGCTCGCCCTCATGTCCGCGCCGGCTTTGGCGCAGGACGCCCCTAAACTGGATACCGGCGATACCGCCTGGATGCTGACCGCGACCGCCATCGTGCTGATGATGACGATCCCGGGTCTGGCGCTGTTCTATGGCGGCATGGTCCGCAAGAAGAACGTGCTCTCCACCGTGATGCAGAGCTTCGCGATCTGCTGCATGGCCTCCATCGTATGGATGGTGGTCGGATATTCGCTCGCCTTCACCGATGGCGGCGGCCTCAATGCCTATGTCGGCGGTTTCTCCAAGGTCATGCTGGCCGGCGTCACCAACGACACTGTCAACGACCTGGCCGGGACGATCCCGGAATGGGTCTTCATCATGTTCCAGATGACCTTCGCGATCATCACACCGGCGCTGATCACAGGTGCCTTCGCGGAGCGCATGAAATTCTCCGCCATGCTGTGGTTCATGCTGCTGTGGATGATCCTGGTCTATGCACCGATCGCGCATTGGGTCTGGGGCGGCGGCTTCCTCGGCGGTGCGGGCGTGCTCGACTTTGCCGGCGGCACCGTGGTGCACATCAATGCCGGTATCGCAGGCCTTGTCGCCGCGATCATCGTCGGTCCGCGCAAGGGCTACGGCACCGTCAACATGGCGCCGCATAACCTCGTGCTGACCATGATCGGCGCCTCGCTGCTGTGGGTCGGCTGGTTCGGCTTCAATGCCGGCTCGGCCGTCGCCGCCAATTCGCTTGCCGGCGTCGCCATGCTGAACACCCAGGTCGCCACCGCCGGTGCGGCTCTGGCCTGGATGTTCTGCGAATGGATGGTCATCAAGAAGCCGAGCCTGCTTGGCATCCTGTCCGGGGCGGTCGGCGGCCTCGTCGCCATCACGCCGGCGGCGGGCTTCGTGGCTCCGTCCGGCGCGCTGGTGATCGGCATCGTGTCGGGTATCGGCTGCTACTTCGCCGCCGTTCATCTCAAGAAGGCGCTGGGCTATGACGACTCGCTGGACGTGTTCGGCGTCCATGCGGTCGGCGGCATCATCGGCGCCCTCCTGACCGGCGTGTTTGCAAGCGTGGCCATCAACGAATTGGGCAAGGACGCAAGCCTTACGCTCCAGGCCTATGGTGTGATCGTCACCATCATCTACACGGCAGTGGTCAGCGCGATCATCCTCTACGTGATCAAGATCATGATCGGCCTGCGGCCCACCGCAGCGGAAGAGGAAGAAGGTCTCGACGTCGCCATGCACGGAGAATCGGTCCAGTAACCGGTTCGCCGCAGAGTCGTGCGGCGGGGCGTATACCCGGCACCGCCCCTCGCCGAATGGAGGCCCCGGTCGTAAGACCGGGGTCTCTTTCTTTTGTGAGGGCGTAAGTGCCTGCACTGCAATGTGCCGCCGGGCCTGCCGCAATGGCGAGACCGGACACCGATGGTTAATCGCACCTTAACCTCAGCGTCCTAGGCTCGGCCGGAATTGACACTTCCGGCCGAAATGCGCGTGTGATGTTCATGAATGCTGCCGAACGCTGGTCGCCTCCGTCGTCCGCGCGCAAGGACGAGACGCGCTCGGCTTTTGCGCGCCTGAACGATCTGCTGGCGCCGGTCGAGCCGGGACAGCCTCCCATCAATTGCGCGGTAGGAGAGCCGCAGCATCCGGTGCCGGATTTCACCGGGCCGGTGCTGGCGCAGCACATCGCCGAATTCGGGAAATATCCGGCCAACAAGGGCATCCCGCGCTTTCGTCAGTCCGTCACCGACTGGCTGTCGCGCCGGTTCGCGTTGCCGCGCCCGCTCGATCCGGAGAGCGAAGTGCTGGTGCTGAACGGCACTCGCGAGGGGCTGTTTCTCGCCGCACTCGCCGCTGCCCGCAACGCAACGCCTCAGATGGGACGGCCGGCCATTCTTGTGCCCAATCCCTGCTACGGTGCCTATTCGGCCGGCGCTTCTGCCTCGCAATGCGAAACGATCTATCTCCCGGCGACGGCAGAGACGGGATTTCTTCCCGATTTTGGCGCCGTGGATCCGCAGACGCTGGCGCGCACCATCGCCGTATACGTGGCTTCGCCCGCCAATCCGCAAGGGTCGGTGGCAAGCCGCGGCTATCTGGAGAAGTTGATCGGTCTCGCCCGCAAGCACGACTTCGTCGTGTTCTCCGACGAATGCTATTCGGAAATCTATTTCGGCGAGAAGCCGGCAGGCCTGCTTGAGGTTGCCGGACCCGATTACGCCAATGCGCTTGTGTTCAACTCGCTGTCCAAGCGCTCGAATCTGCCGGGCCTGCGGGTCGGCTTTGTGGCCGGCGATCGTGAATTCCTCGCCCGCTTTCTCGAATACCGCAACAACACATCCCCGCAGGTCCCGATCCCTGCGCAGGCCGTGGCGGCCGCAGCGCTCGATGACGAGGCGCATGTGATCGCCAATCGCCAGGCCTATGCGCAGAAATTCGACCTTGCCGATCAGATCGTCGGCGGACGTTACGGCTATCGCCGGCCGGCCGGCGGCTTCTTTCTCTGGCTTGATGTATCGGCGCAGGGCGGCAGCGTGACGGTAACGCAAAGGCTGTGGCAGGAGGCAGGCTTGCGCGTTCTGCCGGGCGAGTTTGCAGCCTTCACCATGCCGGACGGCAGCAATCCGGGACGCGATTATATCCGCGTCGCGATGGTGCATGACAATGCGACCACCGCCGATGCGCTGCATCGCCTCGTCAATGTGCTCGGGTGAGGTGACGATGCCGGCGCTCATCGACCGCGGTCTCGACAGCCTGGACTTCTTGTCCGAAGATTTTCGTACTGGGATTCGCAAGCGTATCAGCGAAGCGATCGGGCTTGCATTGCTGGCGTTCGCGCTGCTGCTGACACTGGCGCTGGCGACCTGGTCGGTCATGGACCCGAGCTTCAGCCATGCCACCGACGGGCCGGTGCGCAATCTGCTCGGCCGCAGTGGCGCGATTGTCGCCGATCTGTCGATCCAGCTGTTCGGGCTGGCCGCCATCGTGCTGGTCTTTCCGCTGGCAATATGGGGCTGGCGAATGCTTACGCATCGTCCGGCCGGGCGGATCTGGATTCGCACCGCCTATTGGCTGGTTGCACTGGCGCTGGCCTCGGCCTTTGCCGGATGTCTGCCGCGCTCGGGCGGATGGCCCTTGCCCGCTGGCATGGGCGGCGTGACCGGCGACGCCATGCTGAAGTTTCCGCTGATGCTGATGGGCGGCAATTTCTCGTCCACTGGCCGCATGGTGCTGGCGAGCATCTTCGGGATCGCGGCACTGGGCGCGCTGACACTGGTGGCAGGCTTCGGTCTGGGCCCGCGCACCGACCTCGCAGAAGACATTCACCGCGAGGCCGAGGACTTCGAGGAAGAGGAAGAACGCGCGTCGATTTCCATCGGCATGCTGGTGCATATGCTGCTCAGCCTGAAGGCGCGTGTCTTGCTGTTCCTGCGCAAGAGATTCGGCGACGACGATCTCGATTACGCTCCGGCTCCGGCCGGCAGCGCGCGCGGCGAGCCGCGCCTGCGCCACGCCGATCCCGCCATCGACGAGGAGGACGGCGACAGCGACGACAATTACGAGACGGACGAGGACTACGATTACGAGGCCGAAGAAGAGGAGGTTGCGCCCGCTCCGCGTGCCAAGAAATCGCGCGTGCAGCCGCAGCAAAAGGGCAAGAAATCCGGCGCTTTCGTCCTGCCGTCGCTCACCCTGCTCGCCGCACCGAAAGCCACCGACCGCGCGACGCTCTCCACCGAGGAGATCGAGGAACGCGCCGAAGCCCTGGAAAGCGTGCTGGAAGATTTCGGCGTCAAGGGCGACATCATCAATGCGCGCCCCGGTCCGGTGGTGACGCTGTACGAACTCGAACCGGCGCCCGGCATCAAGTCGTCGCGCGTGATCGGCCTTGCCGACGATATCGCCCGCTCGATGAGCGCGGTGTCGGCGCGCGTGGCCGTGGTGCCCGGACGCAACGCCATCGGCATCGAATTGCCGAACGAATTCCGCGAGAAGGTCTATTTCCGCGAGATGCTGGCGGCCAACGAATACGACAAGACGCCGGCCAAGCTGCCGCTCTGCCTCGGCAAGACCATCGGCGGCGAGCCAGTCGTCGTCGATCTGGCGCGCATGCCGCATCTGCTGATCGCGGGCCCCACCGGCTCCGGCAAGTCGGGGGCCATCAACACGCTGCTGCTGTCGCTGCTCTACAAGCTGCGCCCCGATCAATGCCGGCTGATCATGATCGATCCGAAGATGCTGGAATTGTCGGTCTATGACGGCATCCCGCATCTCCTCACACCGGTCGTGACCGATCCGAAGAAAGCCGTTGTCGCGCTGAAATGGGCGGTGCGCGAGATGGAAGAGCGCTACAAGAAGATGTCCAAGCTCGGAGTGCGTAACATCGACGGCTACAATACGCGCGTTCTCGAAGCAAAATCCAAGGGCGAGATGCTGACCCGCACCGTCCATACCGGCTACGACAAGGAGACCGGCGAGGCGATCTACGAGAAGGAGGATCTCGAATTCGAGGAGCTTCCCTATCTCGTGGTCATCGTCGACGAAATGGCCGACCTGATGATGGTCGCCGGCAAGGATATCGAGGGAGCGATCCAGCGGCTGGCGCAGATGGCGCGTGCGGCCGGCATCCATGTCGTGCTCGCCACCCAGCGTCCGTCGGTGGACGTCATCACCGGCACCATCAAGGCGAATTTCCCGACCCGTATTTCCTTCCAGGTCACCTCGAAGATCGACAGCCGCACGATCCTCGGCGAGCAGGGCGCCGAGCAACTGCTCGGCCAGGGCGACATGCTCTACATGGCCGGCGGCGGGCGGATCAGCCGTGTGCACGGACCATTCGTCGCCGACGACGAGGTGGAAAAGATCGTCCGCCACCTCAAGTCGCAGGGCGTGCCGCAATATCTCGAAGCCGTGACCCGCGACGAGAGCGAGGACGAGGATGGCGCGGTGTTCGACAATACCGGGATGGGTGCGGAGAAGGATCTGTATCAGCAGGCGGTCGATATCGTGTTGAGGGACCGCAAGGCGTCCACGAGCTACATCCAGCGGCGGCTGCAAATCGGCTATAATCGGGCGGCCACGCTGATGGAGCGGATGGAGCAGGAGGGTGTCGTCGGACAGGCCAATCATGCCGGCAAGCGCGAAATCCTGATCGAAGATGCCCATTGACGGTGCGCCAACTTGACAGCGCATCGCGATGACTATCGCCATTGAGAAACGGCCTTTGGCCGCCTAGCTGCACGTGACGGGCCGCCAAAACGCCACATGCCTGGGCCACAAGGCCCGCAGACGGAGTGATGAAAGATGCGGATGCTGCCGAGACTGGTTGCCGGCCTGGCCGTCCTTTTGACGGGAGGCACGCTCGCGATCTCCGGCGCCGTCGCCCAATCCATTCCCCTGCCCAAACCGGCGCCCTATCCGAAAGGCGACCGAAATGCGGTGCCGCTGATTCTTGCGCAGACCAACCGGCCGGTTCCGCCCGGCACGATCGGGACGCCCGCCATCCCCTCGCGCCCCAACGCCCCGGCCGCGTCCGGCGAAACCAGCACCTTCGACGCCAGCCAGCGCGCACTGGTCGACCGGATCAGCACCTACCTGTCGAGCATGCGGCAGGCTGTGGGCCAGTTTGTTCAGGTCGGTCCGGACGGGCGCAAGACGCAGGGCGATCTGTTCATCCAGAAGCCGGGCCGGCTGCGCTTCGAATACGAGGATCCGAGCCCGATCCAGCTTATCGCCGACGGCACGTCGCTCGTGGTGCGTGATCGCCGTCTGGCCACCCAGGATCTCTATCCGCTCGGCCAGACGCCCCTGCGCTTCCTGCTGTCCGACAAGGTCGATCTCATGCGCGACACCAATGTGGTGGGCATCTATTCCGACGACATATTTTCGACGGTGGTGATCGAGGAAAAGCAGGCTCTGGGCGGTCGGCACAAGCTGATGCTGATGTTCGATGCCAAGGACCTGACCCTGAAACAATGGACCATCACCGATCCGCAAGGCTTCGACACGACGGTGGCCGTCTATAATCTGGACATGACCAAGAAGCCCGATCCCGGCCTGTTCAAGATCAATTACGAGCGCATGCTCGAATAGCTGGGGCGCGATCCACTGCGGCTGTTTCGCAGCCGTGCACAAGATCGCGCGGCCTCTGGAAAAGGACGCTCTGAGCGCTTAAAACCGCTCGCATGAGCCTCAAAATCACGACCTGGAATGTGAATTCGGTGCGCTTTCGCATCGAGCTTGTCGCCAAATTCATCAAGGCGGTGCGTCCGGATATCCTGTGCCTGCAGGAGACCAAATGCCCGGACGACAAATTTCCGCTCAAGCGGTTCAAGCGGCTCGGCTATGAGCATGTCGCCATGAATGGCCAGAAGGGCTATCACGGCGTGGTCGTGCTTTCGCGCCTGCCCTTCGACAGCGTCAGCAAGCGCGGTTTCTGCGGATTGACGGATTGCCGCCATGTCTCGGTGACGCTCGGCGAGAAAGCCGAGCTGAAAGAGCCCGTCGTCATTCACAATCTGTATGTGCCGGCCGGAGGCGATATCCCCGATCCGGAGGTCAATCCGAAATTCCGACACAAGCTGACATTCCTCGACGAGATGCGCGACTGCGAAGAGGTGCATGTCAACGGCCATAAGCATGCGATCCTGCTCGGCGATCTCAATGTCGCGCCGCGCGAGCACGATGTGTGGAGCCACAAGCAGCTGCTCGATGTGGTCTCGCACACGCCGGTCGAATGCGAGAAGCTCGATGCTGCGCAAAAAGCGGGCGGCTGGGTCGATGCCATGCGCGAGACCGTGCCCGAACCGGAAAAGCTCTATACGTGGTGGAGCTACCGCTCGCCGGACTGGAAGGCGGCCGACAAGGGCCGCAGGCTCGATCACATGTGGGTGGCGCCGGGACTGATGGACCGGCTTTCCGGTCTGAAAATCGCCAAGGAAGCGCGCGGCTGGGCGCAACCTTCCGACCACGCGCCGGTCACCGCCACATTCGAGATCTGATCGCGCGAGATCTGATCGCGCGAAACGCCGACGCGTCGTCAGTGGCCGCGCGCGGGATCGAGAATGTCGCGCACCACCAGCATGTCGGCCATGGTCTGCCGCGTGCGGCGCTCGAAAAACTCGCGCAGGCGCACCGAGGCATGCGCATCGTCTTCCAGAATCTTCGTGAACATGCTGCGCGAAATGCGCATCACCAGCGACGGCTCCTGCGCGATGGCACAAAGCGGGCGCGCGGTCGCAGAGAGCAGCGCGAATTCACCGAGCATCATGCCCGGACCCGCCTCATCGCTGTGTGAAACGGCCTCGGGCGCGGTACTGAGTCGGAACGATCCGCTCTGCACAACGAAGGCGCAATCCGGCTTGTCCTGCGGACGGAACAGGATTTCACCCTCGTCGACGGGGCGGCTTTCCGCGCCCATCGCAATCAGACGCAAGGCGCCGCGGCCAAGAACCCGAAGCATCGGGACCTGTTCGAGGATCGCAATATCGTCGTCGATGCTCATCGCCGTCCGGCACTCATGGCACGAGCTTGTAGCCGCCGGCGTCGGTCACCAGGATCGCAGGATTGGCCGCATCCCTCTCAACCTTCTGACGAAGACGATAGACATGCGTCTCCAGCGTGTGCGTCGTGACTCCGGAATTATAGCCCCAGACCTCCTGCAGCAGGGTCTCGCGCGACACCGGCTTCTGTCCCGCCCGATACAGGTAACGCAGGATCGCCGTTTCCTTTTCGGTCAGACGCACCTTGTTGCCCTTCTGGCCGGTGAGCAGCTTGGAGCTGGGACGGAAGCTGTAGGGTCCGATCGTGAACACCGCATCCTCGCTCGCCTCGTGCTGGCGCAACTCGGCGCGGATCCGCGCCAGCAGGACGGCAAAGCGAAAGGGCTTGGTCACATAATCGTTAGCACCCGATTCCAGACCCAGAATCGTGTCCGAATCGGTGTCGTGGCCAGTCAGCATGATGATCGGCGCCTTGAAGCCGCCCTTGCGCAAAACCCGCACGGCCTCGCGCCCGTCCATGTCCGGCAGACCGACATCCATGATGATCAGATCGATCTGGTTGGCCTTGGCGATCTGAATACCCTTGGCCCCGCTATCCTCGGCCAGAGCGTCAAATTCTTCATGCAAAGCAAGCTGTTCGACCAAAGTGTCGCGCAGCTCGTTATCGTCATCCACGATCAGTATTTTACGGACATTGGACATGGGTGGGCCCCCCAAGGGCCGGAGAATCTGGAAAGGAGTTTATCGAGTCCTGCGAAATAGGGCATCGACGATTGAAAGGGCAAGCGGGACTTGGCACATCGCCGCGGACCGCATGCGGGTAATAAACCATGTCAGACCAGCCTCTAGTCCGTCTTTTGCTCCATCGCCGGCCCGGCTCCAGGACCCAGGGGGTGCTGCGGGCGGGTCCGGCCGCAATTCCGGTGGCCATCGGCCGGGGTGGAATCCTCGCAAACAAGCGGGAGGGGGACGGCGGAACCCCGCGCGGAGTATACCGACTGAAGCGGCTCTGGTGGCGCGCCGACCGCCTCAAACGGCCAGCCACCGCCCTCCCCTGCCGGCCGATCCGGCCGGGAGACGCCTGGAGCGAGGACCCCGGCGACCGCCGGTATAATCGTCCCGTCCGGCGGCAGCCGGGCGAGCCGGGCGACCGTCTGACCCGGGAGGACGCGCTCTACGACCTGATCGTCGAAATCGACCACAACGACCGGCCGCGGGTCTCCGGCCGCGGCAGCGCGGTGTTCATCCATGTCGCCCGCGAGGGATTTCTTCCGACTGCCGGCTGCGTCGCCTTGCGGCGGCCGGATCTGCTGCGGCTGCTGGAGCGGGTCGGTCCTTCGACACGCATCTGCATTCGCTGAAAGCCTGAGAAATTCCGTCTAGATTCGGTTTGAGAAATTCCGTCTAGATTCGGTTAACGACATTGGCGTGATTTCCGCTCAGGGCCTCCACATTAATCTCGTGTCGAGACACCATGCGTTATGTCGCAGGCGGGTCTAGCGGGTCATCACTTCATGTATGCAACCGAATCCTATGTGGGCACGACCACCGTGCCGCCGGAACGAGAGATCATCGGGCGGGTCGTGTCCGTTGGCGGCGCAACGGCGGTCGTGGAATTACCCCTGCGCGGCGGCATGGATGCAGCACGCGCAACGGTCGGCAAGTTTCTCGGGATCGTCAGCCATCACGCCGTCATCGTCGGAATGGTGACGTCGATTTCCGAACAGCCCGGCACGCAAGGCGCGCGCGTTACAAGTCATGCGCATATCGATCTGTTCGGCGAGATGGTCGAGCGAGGCGGCACGCCAGTCTTCTCGCGCGGTGTCAGCGAATATCCGGCGATCGGTCAGGCCGCGTTGCTGATGTCCAATGCGGAATTGCGGCTTGTCTACGGCGCGATCGGCGGCGCGGTTCAGGTCGGCGCCCTGCATCAGGATCACAGCATCGCGGCACTGGTCGATCTCGACGAATTGCTGAACAAGCATTTTGCCATTCTCGGTACGACAGGCGTCGGCAAGTCGAGCGCAGTTGCCGTGCTGCTGCAGCAGGTGCTGGCAGCACGCGCGGATATGCGCATCTTTTTGGTCGATCCGCATAACGAATATGGCCGCTGCTTCGGCGACAAGGCGCAGGTTCTCAACCCGCGCAATCTGCGGCTCCCCTTCTGGCTGTTCAATTTCGAGGAAACGGTCGATGCCTTCTTCGGCGGGCGGCCGGGCATCGATGAGGAAGACGAGATTCTTGCCGAGGCGATTCCGATCGCCAAGGGCCTTTATCTCCAATATCGCAATGGCAGCGACCATGCGCTGACCAGGCGTCGCGACCCGAAGAATTCCGGTTTCACCGTCGACACGCCGGCGCCCTATCGCATCGAGGATCTGGTCGCCATCATCGACGACCGCATGGGCAAGCTGGAGAACCGCGCGTCGCGCATGCATCACTTCAAGCTGTTGCAGCGCATCCAGACATTCCGCAATCACCCCCGCTATTCGTTCATGTTCGAGAACGCCAATGTCGGCGGCGACACGATGGCGGAAATCATCTCGAACCTGTTCCGGCTGCCGGCCAATGGCCGCCCGATGACGATCATGCAGCTTGCGGGTTTTCCCGCCGAAGTGGTCGATTCCGTCGTGTCGGTATTGTGCCGCATGGCATTCGATTTCGGATTGTGGAGCGATGGCGTCTCACCGCTTCTGTTCATCTGCGAGGAAGCGCATCGCTATGCCGCCGCGAATTCGAAGATCGGCTTCGGACCGACGCGGCGCGCGCTCTCGCGTATCGCCAAGGAAGGCCGCAAATACGGCGTCTATCTCGGCCTGATCACGCAGCGCCCCGCGGAGATCGATCCCAACATCATCTCCCAATGCAATACCCTGTTCGTCATGCGGCTGTCGAACGAGCGCGACCAGGCATTGATCCGCTCCGCCATTTCGGATGCGGCATCGAGCCTGCTGGAATTCGTCCCCTCGCTCGGGACCGGTGAGTCCTTTGTCTTCGGCACCGGCGTCGCCCTGCCGATGCGGATGCGGTTTCGGATGCTGGACCCGGATCAGCGTCCAAGCAGCGAAACCGGTCACAGCCTGCGTCACGAGAACAATCCGGATTCGGAACTGATCATGTCGGTGATCGATCGCTGGCGCAGCGCCACCATGAGCCAGCGTCATCGCGACGATGACAGTTATGACAATGGGTATGGCAGCATGCGCGACGAGTCTCCGGCCCTGCAGCCGGCTTCGGCTCCAGCGGCGACGGGCTTCGACCCGCAGCGCTCGCGGATTTTGAAGGCACCGCTCGACCGTGCGGCATTGGCCGCGACGCCGCCCCGGAACTGGGGTTAAGCGTCAGGCCACCTCTCGGGTGCCGAAAATCGCGCTGCCGACCCGGACATGAGTGGCGCCGAAGGCGATCGCGATCCGATAATCCGCACTCATGCCCATCGACAGAAGCGAGAGTCCGTTGCGCGCGGCAATCTTCGCGGTGAGCGCGAAATGCGGCGCGGGGGCCTCCTCGGCCGGCGGGATGCACATCAGTCCGGCAATGGTCAGGCCGTAGGTGTCCCGGCAGGTCCGCAGGAAGGCGTCCGCATCCTGCGGCAGGATCCCGGCCTTTTGCGGCTCCGCGCCCGTATTGATCTCGGCAAAAAGCTGCGGCGCGCGGCCCTGCCGGCCGATTTCCTTTGCCAGCGCCTCACACAGGTTCGGCCGGTCGACGGAATGGATGGCGTCGAACAGCGCCACAGCCTCCCTGGCCTTGTTGGATTGCAGCGGCCCGATCAGGTGCAACCGGATATCGGGGTGGCGCGCCTGCAGATCGGGCCATTTGGCCTTGCTCTCCTGGACGCGGTTCTCTCCGAACACCCGCTGCCCGGCCGCGATTGCCGACAGGATCGCCTCGGGTCCGAAGGTCTTTGAGACCGCGATCAGTGTAACGCCCGCAGGGTCGCGGCCGGCCTCGTGGCAGGATGCGGCAATGTCGGCCTGCACGGCGGCCAGCGCCGCGGGAATGGTTTTGGCGTCGTTCATCACGCGGGCTCCCTAAAACGCCGGGCGCGGGGCTGCAAGACACCGCATGGGTGCCTATGTCGAATTACTTCGAGCAGAAGTCCGGCCGTTGACCGAACAGGGGTTTTGGTGTCCTGTCCGCCCGATTTTCGGCCTGTTTTCCCGTGGTTTTGAGCCTCCATGACATCCGAACGCTATAACGCCCGCGACGCCGAAC
>JAEVZN010000414.1 GCA_023392205.1 Pseudomonadota bacterium | reverse complement strand
ATACGCGGGTGATCTCGACCACCAACCAGATGGTGCAAGACCTTCTGAACATGCTGCGCTGAAGCCGGGCTCCGGGCGGAGAATAAAGCATGAGCCTCTCCCAGGCATTGACGACAGCGACGGCTGGCCTGCGCACCACGCAGGCCGCGCTCGCGCTGGTCGCCTCCAATGTCGCCAATGCCGAGACGCCGGGTTACGTCCGCAAGACCATGGTGCAGAGCACCACGGCGGCCGGCACCAACGGCGTCAGCGTGCGTGTGGAGTCGGTCAATCGCGAACTCGATGTCTATCTTCAGCGGCAATTGCGCACCGAGGCGGCGGGCGGCAGTTACGCGCAATTGCGGGCGCAATTCTATGCGCGGCTGCAGCAGCTTTACGGTGCGCCCGGTTCAGCGACCACACTCGAAAGCACGTTCAACAATTTCACCTCCGCGATCCAGTCGCTCGCCACGTCGCCGGAAACCGCGTCCTCGCAGGTCGCGGTGATCAGCGCCGCGCAGGTGCTGGCGCAGCAACTCAATTCCATGACCCGGGATATCCAGGCATTGCGCTCGGATGCCGAGATGGGGCTGAGCGATGCCGTGAGCCGCGCCAATCACGCGATGGCGCAGATCGCCGATATCAACCGCCAGCTCTCGCTGAATACCGCCCCCGATGCCGCAGCGGCCACGCTGCTCGATCAGCGCGACGCCTATATCGACGAATTGTCCCAGCTGATGGACATCCGCGTGATCCAGAGCGATCACAACCAGATCAACGTCTTCACCAATTCGGGCATCCAATTGGTCGGCATGCAGGCCTCGCAACTGGCCTTCGATGCCCAGGGCACGATGACCGCAGGCGCGCGATGGACGCCCGATTCCGGCACCCGCACCGTCGGTACGCTGACGCTGGTCACGCCGACCGGCGGCCAGGTCGACCTCTTGCAGGCCAATGCGATCCGCTCGGGCGAGATCGCGGCCTTGGTCGAGATGCGCGACCATGTGCTGGTCGAGGCGCAGGCGCAGGTCGATCATCTGGCCGCCGCGATGGCCTCGGCCCTGTCGGACGCGACGGTCGGCGGCAGCGCCGTCACATCCGGCGCGCAGCAGGGCTTTGACATCGATACGGCCGGCATGCAGCCGGGCAACAAGATTCATCTCAGCTATACCGACGCTACCACCGGCCAGCAGCATCGCGTCACCATCGTGCGGGTGGACGATCCCTCCGCCTTGCCGCTGTCCGGCGATGTCACCGCCGACCCGGCCGATACCGTGATCGGTGTGGATTTCTCCAACGGCATGGCGGCCGTGGCGGCCGAGTTGAATGCCCGCTTCAATGGCAAGATCAATTTTGCCGATGCCGGCGGCGATACCCTGCGTATCCTCGACGATGGCGCGAACAACAACAGCAACATCAATTCCGTCACGGCGACGGTGACGCGGATGGGGCTGACGGCGGGCGGCGCCGAGATGCCGTTCTTTACCGACGGCACGGCGGTCTATACCGGCGCCATTTCCGCCAACGGTTCGCAGATCACGGGGCTGGCCGGCCGCATCACCGTCAATCCGCAACTCGTCGCCGATCCGTCGAAGCTGGTCATCTACGGCGCGGGCATTCCGGCCGGCGATTCGACGCGGCCGGATTTCCTGCTCAACCGGCTGATGGATACGACGGTCACGTTTTCCGCCAGTACCGGCATCGGATCGCAATCGTCGCCCTTTACCGGATCGCTGTCGTCCTTCCTGCGCCAGGTCGTGAGCAGCCAGGGCGAGGCCGCACAGAATGCGCAGAACCTGGCGTCGGGCCAGGAGGTGGTGGTCAATGCGCTGAAGGCGCGTATGTCGGACAAGTCAGCCGTGAACATCGATGTCGAGATGGCCAATCTGCTTAACCTGCAAACCGCCTATGGCGCCAATGCGCGGGTGATGTCGGTGGTCCGCGACATGATCGATCAGCTGTTGAGCATCTGAGGCAGTCATGAGCGTCGTCGGTCTTGGCACACGGTCTTTGCTGCTCAGCCAGTCGCTCGTCGGGATGCGCGCGCAACTCGGCGATCTGCAGCAGCAATTCGCCACCGGCAAGCGCGCCGATACCTATGCCGGCATGGGCACGGGCCGTGGGCTTGCGGTCGGATTGCGCTCGCATCTGTCCGCCATCGAGGCCTACAACGACACGATCACCATCACCGGCATGCGGATCGAGCTGTCGCAAACTGTGCTGTCGCGGATCGGCGATATCGGACGCGATGCGAAGGCATCCCTGTCCGATGTCGGGTCGGCCGAAGGCCGGGTGACGGCGCAGGTGCAGGCCATGTCCTCACTGGGCGAGGCGCTCGGGCTCCTCAATACACAGGCGGGCGACCGCTATCTGTTTTCCGGGCTGGCGAGCGACAAGCCCGCCGTGGTCTCGCTCACGGCGCTGATGGATGGAGAACTGGGCCGCGCGGGCTTCAACCAGGTCGTCTCCGAGCGCCTGCAGGCCGATCTTGGCGCGGGCGGGCTCGGACGCCTCGTCATCGATCAGCCGGCACCGGGGCAGATCCGGATTTCGGAAGATGTTGCGGGCTCGATCTTCGGCTTCAAGCTCGCCGGCATTTCTTCGACCTTTGCCGGTGCAACCACGTCCGGACCGGCCGGTGCGCCGACGCAGGCCGATTTCGACATCGGCGCCGCCAATCCCAATCCCGGCGAAAGCCTCAAGGTCGTTTTCCAGCTTCCGGATGGCTCCAGCGAAACGCTGACATTGACGGCGACCACCGATCCCAATGCCGGACCCGATACGTTCCTGATCGGCAGCGATCCCACGGCGACCGCCGCCAATCTTCAGGCCGCGCTGACCGATCGCGTCGGCCATCTGGCGCGCACCGCCCTGACGGCGGCATCAGCTCTCGCTGCGGCCGATAACTTCTTCAACATGGATGCTGCAAACCCGCCGCAACGCGTTGACGGACCGCCCTTCGACAGCGCAACCGGGCTGCGCGATGCGACTACAGCCGATACCGTCTTCTGGTATAGCGGCGAGGCCGGCAGCCAGCCGTCGCGCAGCACCGCGACCGCGCGAATCGACCAGTCGATCAATGTCAGTTACGGCGCACGCGCCAACGAAGAGGCGATCCGCTGGCAATTGCAGAATGTCGCGGCTCTGGCGGCGATCTCGCTGCCGGTCACGGATGCCGATGCGGAGGCGCGCGCCAGTGCGCTGGCATTGCGGCTGCGTCCGGCACTCGATGTGCCGGCCGGCACGCAGAGCGTCGCTACCATCCAGGCGGAAATGGCCGGTGCGCATGTCTCGCTGAAGGCAACGGCCGAGCGGCACGTCCAGACCAGCGCCACGGTGGAAGACCTGATCCAGGGCACCGAAGGCATTTCCAACGAAGAGGTGGCGGCCAAGATCCTGGCGTTACAGACGGCGTTGCAGGCGTCGCTGCAGACCACATCGCGGCTGTTCCAGATCAGCATCCTGAATTATCTGTAGGCGCCGCCGTCCATCCACCCGGCAATCACGACATAACGCAAAAGGCCCGCCGAAAGCGGACCTTTTCGTATTGCAATGAGGAGGCGGCTCAGGCCTGACCGGCGAGTCCCGCCGCCAATTGGCGGTTGATGTTGATCAGGCTGCGCAGCCGCTCCGGCTGCGGATTGCCCATCAGGCTGACCGTCTGATTGATGACGAACATGCCGATATTGGCGATGTTCTGTCGCACTTCGGCCGGCAGAGGATTCTCCGCATTCGTCACCGAGGTCAGGAAGACCGTCCAGAGCTTGCGGTTGAACAGCAGCGCTGTGTCCAGAGTCTCGCGTTCCCGGTCCCAGTGATCGTGGATATTCTGTAGTCGGGAGGCCGCGCGCAGCAGAAGCTGTGCTTCGAGATCACGCGGACTTGCGGTCTGTTGTGCCACCGCTCCGTACGCTTTCGCTGCGTTTTGCATGCGATAACAGCTCCTGCTCGTAATCGATCAATTGTCTGGCTGATTTCAACGCTTTGTACAGTTCGCCCGTTAAAATTTGATTGTTTATCTCGGCAATGAAGCGCCATGCGCTCGGTGCCGCCTGCACGATGTCGCGCATCAGGGCGAAATAGACATCGTGATGATCGGTCGGATTGCGGCCGATATACATGAGCTGCACGGCCAGATAGATGCGCTTTGCCGGCGTGTCCGCACGTTCGGCGGTCATGATGTCCTTTTCGCGCAGGATGGGGGCGTGTCCATCCACCAGGAAGCGCGTGCGCTGATCGCCATTGGTGATCACGCTGTCGCCGATCAGGATGCGCTCGCCGGGCTTCAATTCGACCTTCAGCGCCATCTCGCGCTCCCATGTTTGCGGCTGCCCGCTTTCCCCCGCGAATCGATGGGCGGACGGATTGCGCTGCGAGGCATGCTGCGCCGATTATGGTTAACGGGCGGTAAAGAAAAAGGCGGGGCTTGAAGACCCCGCCTTGCGTGTTGTTTGGATGCTGAAGGGAGGCTTACCCGAACAGGCGCAACACCGCCTGATCGGCCTGCGCGGACAGCGACAAAGCCGTGGTGGAGAGCTGCTGGCGGGTCTGCAGGGCCAGCATATTGGCGCCTTCCTCGTTGGTGTCGGCCAGCACCAGGCTGTCGGCGCCGGTTTCCAGCGTCTGGATCAGATGCTTGGTGAATTCCTGGCGCGTCTGCACGGTGCCGAGCTTGGAGCCGAAATTGGTCGCCTGCGCGCGCAGGGTTGCAAGCGCGTTATCCAGGGCGCCGAGCGTCTGTTCGATCGTGCCGTTGGTCTGGAATTCGTCGCCGAGCAAGCCGCTCAGGCCGAGGCCCTGGCTGGTGAAGGTGACACCGGAGATTTCCAGCATCGAAGAGCTGTCCTCGTTGAACACCACACGCAGATTGTCGCCGTACAGGAGGTTGATGCCGTTGTAGGAGGCGTCGCGGGCGAGACCGTCGATCTGGCTGAGGATCTCGTTGTATTGCAGTTCGAGATTGGCCCGCGTCGTGCTCGGCGAGGCGACGGTGACCGCCGGATTGTTGGCGCCGATATTGGCGGCGTCGAAGAAGGCGGCAGCGTCACTGCCGCCGATGGTCACCGGCGTGGCAGCGGTGGAGGCAATCTCGATTTCACCGGCACCGTTCAGGCTGGCGGTGAAGCCGGTGAGATTGCTCAGGGCCGTAACCAGCTCGGCGCGCGTGGTCACGTTGCCTGCACCGAAAGTGATGGTCTGGACCGGATCGGTGCCGCTCTGGAAGGTCAATGTGCCGGACAGGGCGCCAAGGACGGGATTGGTGGGGCTCGCCGTGGTGTTGCCCGCGCCGAAGCCCACCGCCGCGGCACCAGTCCCCGACACCGTAATCGTATCGGCGGCATTGCTGGAGGTGATTTCCAGTTCGCCGGTGCCTGTGAAACCGACGGTCCAGGCGCCGCCGCCGCCATTCAGGGTCGCGAGCACATCGTCGATGTCTTCGTTCGCCGCATCGGCCACCGTATGCGTGACGGTGTTGGTGCCATCCGAAACGGTGATGGTTTCGCCGTTGGCGATGCCGAGCGAGTTGAGCAACGTCGCGCCGGTCAGCGCATTGATCGAGCCGGTGAGTGTGGCCGGGTCTTCGGCGGGGACCGCGCCGGTGCCGCCGATCGCGAGATTGTAGGTCTGCGCGGGCTGCGAGGATTGCTGCGCCTGTTTGGCGATGGATCGCGCCGATTCCACGAGCTTGGTGATCGCGGTGATGCCGTGATCGGCCGCCTCGATCGTCTTCTGCGATTGCCCGATGGCATCCAGCAGCGAATTGAGATCGCCGGCGCGGTGATTGAGCGCTTGCGAGGTGAAGAAGTTGAACGGGCTGTCGAGCGCCGTGTTCACCTTCTTGCCAGTGGCCAGCCGGTTCTGGGTCACGCTCATCAGATGAGCAGTGCTCTGCAAGGACAAGAGATTATGCCGCACGCCGGCTGAAAGTACGACATCACTCATGGTGAACGTCCTTCTTCGCGATGAAATGTCAGGCCGCGATAAAGCGGTTCACCGGGGATAATGATCTGGTAACCCTAATGCCGGGTAAAAATCCGGTTAACGACCGGTTAATGCGAAGGCGTGGCGCAAAAAAAGAACGGCGGGG
>JAEVZN010000409.1 GCA_023392205.1 Pseudomonadota bacterium | reverse complement strand
CCGGGCATGGTCAGGTCGAGCAGGATCAGATCGACTTCGCCGCCGGCATCCAGCATGGCCGAGACCTCGTCGAAGGACCCGGCCTCGGAAATCTCGACGCGTCCGAACAGGCCGCTGACGGCCTCTTTCAGCGCGCCACGAAACAGCGGGTGATCGTCGGCGATGACCAGCCTGTACAGCGTGGTGTCGTTCAAAATCTGCCCCTCGTCGATCCACGCCTGCCCGGCGCAATGTCTGTGACGACTTTACAACATTTTGCCGCGAGTCGAGAGGCGCAGTACCCAGTGCGGTCAGGGGGCGCCTGGCCCGCATCTGCCCATGAATTGCAGGATCACAAGCCGGCGATGTGGCCGCGCGCGATGTTCGACCAGATAGATGCCCTGCCATGTCCCCAATGCGAGCGCGCCGCCGATCACCGGAACCTGCAGATGGACATTTGTCAGCATGGTGCGCACATGCGCGGGCATGTCGTCGGGTCCTTCGCTGCGATGCACCCAACCGAAATCGCGCGGTGCCAGATGGCGCAGCGCCGCCACCAGATCGCGCAACACATCCGGATCGGCATTCTCCTGGATGGTGAGCGAGGCCGATGTATGCCGCAGGAATAATGTGAGCGCGCCGTCCTGCGCCCGCGCGCGGCTCGTGAAGTCGCGCACCTCGCCGGTGATATCGGTGAAGCCTTCGCCCGGTGTGTCGACACTCAGTTCGGCGGTGACACATGTATCCGGCAGCGATGTCGACAGACCGGACAAGCGGCGCGCCATGCGGATGCGGCCCTGTCTCAGATGCCGATGAACAGGTCGCGCTGCAGGCGATTGATCATCTCCACGAAGCGCCGCCACACGCGCTCGACGGCGGAAAACGCGCGGTCGATCTCCGCTTCCGCCTGCGATTTGCCGTCCGCCCTGGATGGCGCATTGTCCGTCCCGGTGCCGGGGGGCTTGAGGCCCTGCGCCAGCATCTCTTTTTTCAGCGCCGCATTCTCGCGTTGCAGGCGGGCAATCTCCTCCTCCAGCGCCGTGCGCTCATCCGGGACCGGATGGCAGGACCATCCGAACTGGCGCTGGTTGCACATCGAGACCTGCCCGGTGCGCTGGTCGAGCCGCAGATATCCGTCGTCCACGCGGGTGAGCGCATAGCGTCCGCCCTCGTTGTCCGGTGCGGTTGTCTGGCCGATGGACGGACCGGCCAGCAGGCCGCCAAAGGCTGTGGCGGCGGCCAGAATGACAAGCCGGGGCAGGGTCATGCGCGCTCCTCGATTCTGCGGTCTGTCTAGCATCCGGCTGGCGGCACCGGAAAGTCGCGGCGAAGGCGCCGGGCGCAAATCGATGCGTCGCTTCAAGTGACTGAGATCGCTTGCGAATTCCGTCATTGCGCACTGCACCGGGTTTCTTGACTCACACAAACCCCGTCAGTATGGTCCGCGCGGCTTTGCGGGGTGCAAGGTTTGTTCGAAAATCTTCGATCCGGGTGTCGAAAGCATGGCTGACGGCGCACACGGCAAAGATCGTTCGAAGGACCGGGCTGACGCTGAAGCCGATTTCTCCGCGAGGCTCAGTGGTCTCGGCACGAAGCTCGGGCAGGCCGGGCAGCGCGCGCCGGTGGAACGTGAGTCCGCACGATCTGGCACCGATCCGTCAGCAATGGCGCGCGGGTTCAGGTTGTCGACCGAACTGGTCGCGGGGGTCATTGTGGGGGCGATCATCGGCTGGTTGCTGGATCGCTTCCTGGGGATCTCGCCCTGGGGGCTGATCGTCTTTTTGCTGCTCGGCTTCGTGGCCGGGGTATTGAATGTCATGCGGGTTGCCGGTGTGGTCGGCCCGAGCAAGCTTCCGGGCGGCGACGCCGACAAACACTGACCCGCTGCGGCGGCGACCAGAGGACCAAGACGCGGCCATGGCCGATCCGATCTCCCAGTTCCAGATCAAGAATATCGCCACGCTTGGCCAGATCGGCGGGCAGGAAATTGCCTTCACCAATTCGGCTCTGTTCATGTTCCTCGCCGTGGCCGGTGTCGCAGCCCTGATGATCGGCGCGACCGCGCGGCGCGAGATCGTGCCCGGCCGCATGCAGTCAGTGGCGGAGCTGACCTACGAATTCGTGGCCGACATGTTGCGATCCTCGGCCGGCAACGAGGGGATGAAGTTCTTCCCGCTCGTCTTCTCGCTGTTCACCTTCATCCTGTTCGCCAACATGCTGGGGATGATCCCCGGCTCCTTCACCACCACGAGCCATCTGATCGTGACGGTGGCATTGTCGCTGATCGTCTTCCTCACGGTGCTGATCTACGGCATCTACAAGAACGGCCCGAAATTCTTCAAACTGTTCGTGCCGAGCGGCATTCCGATCTACATCATGCCGCTGATCGTGCTGATCGAGGTGATCTCCTTCCTGTCGCGGCCTCTGTCGCATTCCGTGCGCCTGTTCGCCAACGTCTTTGCCGGCCACATCACGCTGAAGGTGTTTGCGAGCTTCGTGACCATGCTGGGGGGCCTGGGCTTTCTCGGCTGGCTCGGCGCCGTGCTGCCGCTCGGCATGACCGTGGCGCTGACCGCACTCGAATTTCTCGTGGCTTTTCTGCAGGCCTATGTGTTCACCATCCTGACCTGCATCTATCTCAACGACGCCTTGCATCCGGGCCATTAATCGCCCGCGCAAACCATCATCGGAACGATCCCCAAAGGAGCAATCAATGGATCCGGTAGCAGCAAAGTTTATTGGCGCGGGCATTGCCTGCATCGGCATGGGCCTCGCGGGCGTCGGCGTCGGCAACATCTTCGCCAACTTCCTCGGCTCGGCTTTGCGCAATCCGTCGGCGGCCCAGGGCCAGTTCGGCAACCTGATTTTCGGCTTCGCGGTGACCGAAGCGCTCGGCATCTTCTCGCTGCTGATCGCGCTGCTGCTGCTGTTTGCCGTCTGATCCTTTAGCGTCAAGACGTCCGCGCACGGCAGGTTCGCGCGCGGCCTAAAGGGATTGCGAATGGCCACCCAGGCGACAACCGAGATACCCGGCGGCGCAAAGCCACCTTTCCCGCCGTTCAACACCGATACATTCGCGTCGCAGATCCTCTGGTTCGCGCTCGCATTCGGTCTGCTTTATCTGCTGATGTCGCGGGTGGCCTTGCCGCAGGTGGGTGCCATTGTCGCCGCACGCGCGGGGCGTATCGCAGACGATCTCGCCACCGCACAAAAGCTGAAGGACGAGACCGACGCGGCCATTGCGGGCTACGACAAGAAGCTTGCGGATGCGCGGGGCAATGCGCAGGCCATCGCCGGCCAGACCCGCGACAAGCTGATGGCGGAAGCCGAAGAGCGCCGCAAGACGGTCGAGGCGCGTCTCAACGATCGCCTGTCCGAGGCGGAAAAGACCATCGCGCAGACCAAGACGGCGGCCATGGCCAATGTCCATGGCATCGCGAGCGATACGGCCAGCGCCATCGTCGAGCGCCTGCTCGGGACCAAGCCGGACCCGAAGGCGGTCAGCGCGGCCGTCGATCAGACGCTCAAGGCATAGGAGCGCGGATCGTGGACAGTACCGATTTCTGGGTTCTGGTTTCCTTCATTCTGTTCTTTGCGGTGGTCATCTATTTCGGCGCGCATTCCATGGTGACCGGGGCGCTGGACAAGCGCCGCGCGCGGATTCAATCCGAGCTTGAAGAGGCTGCCCGGCTGAAAAGCGAAGCGATGGCGCTGCTTGCCGAATACAAGCAGAAGACCGCCAATGCCGAGAAGGAAGCCGAGGCGATCATCGAGAGCGCCAAGGACGACGCCGAACGGCTGGCGGCCGAGGCGCATGCCAAGCTTGAGGAATTCGTCGAGCGGCGCACCAAGATGGCCGAAGCGAAGATCGCCCAGGCCGAAGCACAGGCGCTGGCCGATGTGCGTTCTGCGGCGGCCGATGCCGCTGTCGCTGCGGCGGAGCGCGTGCTCGCCGATGCGACCAAGGCCGGTTCGGTGGCCGAGCAGCTGATCGCCCGCGGCATCGAAGACGTCAAGAAGAAGCTGAACTAAGCTTTGTCGAGAGCGGCTCAGCTCTGCCGCGGCGTGCGCTTGCGTGCCGGCGGACGGCGTTCCTGCGCGCCCAGCGGATCGAAGCCGACATAGACCACATAGCGCTGGAAGACGCCCGGCGAGGGCATCGGCACCGCCATCTCTTCCTCGATATGGGTGAAGGTCACATGCGGCTGGCCTTCGGCGATGGTCACCGGCACTGTATGGAGTTTCGTATAGACTGTCTTCGGCTCCGGACCCTCCTCGACCAACGCATAACGGATCGGCACGTTGATGGTACCCGGCCCGCCGGCCGGTCCCAGCACCACGCGGCCCTGCATGCCGACACGGATGGTCAGAGTGCCGGCCACATTGGCGCATTCGCGCGCGGTCTGGCCGATCGAGACCTGATAGCGCAACGCCATGGCCGACGGATCGCGAGAGTCGCTGTTGATCGTGTAGGTCGCGGCGCCCTGCCGCAAGGTAACGGCCGGGCAATCGTCGAGATTGGTGGTGCCGCCGACCACGGGCGCCGGTGCCGGTGTGGCGCTGCCGCTCGCCATCGCGGAGCGGAAGCGGTCGCCGAACGAGGTATTGCTGCCTTCGGTCGCCGTGGTCACGCCCGAGGATGTGCAGGCCGCAACCAGCAGGGCCATGACGGATATCGGGGTCAACCGCAGAAGCGCGGCCCTGCCGCGCGATGCTCGATCCATGATGCTACCCCCCGGCACTGAACGCCCGGAAACGGCCGGGCTCTGGTGAAACGCGTGCCCTTATAGCAGCCGAACCGTGTCCGACCCAAGGCAGTGCCGGCCGAAAGCGTTAATCGCCCTGCAGCCGTGCATAGAGCAGGTGATCCTGCCACACGCCGTTGATGCAGAGATATTCCCGCGCATAACCCTCGCGCTTGAAGCCGGTGCGCTCCAGAAGCCGCATCGAGGGCTGGTTTGTGGGAATACAGGCGGCCTCGATCCGGTGCAGCCGCAAGGCGCCGAAGGCGAACGGGATCAGCGCCTTCACGCCGCGTGTCATCAGGCCCTTTGCGGCCACCGGCTCGCCGATCCAGTAGCCGAGGCTGCCGGCCTGCGCGACGCCGCGCCGGATATTGGTCAGCGTCAGCCCGCCGAGCAGCGCATGATCGTCGTGCCGAAACAGCAGAAACGGATAGGCGAGATCGTTGCGGATATCCTCGTCATAGCGCTTCAGCCGGCGGCGAAAGGCCGAACGGGTGAGATCGTCCTCCGGCCAGACCGGCTCCCACGGCGTGAGGAACTGGCGGCTGCGTTCGCGCAGCTCCGCCCATTCGGCAAAGTCCGACATCTGCGGTGCGCGCAGAAACACGCCGTCGCCCGAGACGACGGGCAACGCTTCACTCATCGGTGTGGAGCGGAAGAACGCCATTGCCTGAACATCACTGCAAGCCGCGCGCCGGACTATATCTCTTCTGTCAGGCTGCGGCCCTGGCGAAATTCTCCACGATTTCCGCGGCGCGATCGAGTCCCCGACCCGGTCCGAGGCCGGCCACCGCCGGACGGCTACGGGCGAGCAAGGCGCGCCCTGCGGCCTGTGCGGAGTCCACGGTCACGGCCTCGATCTTGGCCACCGTCTCCGACAGCGGCACCGGGCGGCCATAGATCATGACCTGGCGGGCGAGTTGTTCGGCGCGCGCGCTGCAGCTCTCCAGTCCCATCAGCAAACCGGCCTTCATCTGCGCCTTGGCGCGGGCCACTTCCGCTTCCGTGATGGTGGAGACCGAGCGCTCCAGCTCGTCCATGATCACCTGCATCAGCTCCGGCGCATCGTTGTCGTCGGTGCCCGCATAGATGGCGAACAGTCCCGTATCTGAATAGGCCATGTGGAAGCTGGAGATCGAATAGCAGAGCCCGCGGATCTCGCGCACTTCCTGAAAGAGCCGCGACGACATCCCGCCGCCGACGATGTTCGAAAAGACCTGCATGCTGAACAGAGCCGGGTCGCGCTGCGGGATGCCCTCGAAGGCGAGCGCCAGATGCGCCTGTTCGAGATCCTGCCGCTCGATATAGGAGCCGCCGACAAAGCGCGCCGGATCGTGCGGGGGATGCCCGGAGCTGTCGAAGCTCGCAAACAGCCGCTCGGCCTCGTCCACGATCATGTCATGCGCGACAGCGCCGGTTGCCGCCACCACCATGTCCGGCCCGCGATAATTGCGCGACAGATATTGCCGCAGGCGGCTGGCATTGATCGCGCGCACGCTCTCGCGGGTGCCGAGCACCGGCCGCCCGATCGCCTGGTCGGGATAGGCGATGCGCTGTAGATGGTCAAACACGATATCGTCGGGCGTATCCTCCGCCGCGCCGATCTCCTGCATGATGACGTTGTGCTCGCGCGCCAGTTCTTCCGGATCGAAGGACGGCTCGGTGAGAATGTCCGACAGCACATCGAGCGCAAGGCCGACATCGGCCTTCAGCGTGCGTGCATAATAGGTCGTGTTTTCGACGCTGGTGGCGGCGTTCATGTCGCCGCCGACCGCCTCGATCTCCTCGACGATCTGGCGCGCATTGCGGCGCCTGGTGCCCTTGAACGCCATATGTTCGAGCAGATGCGAGATGCCGTGTTCGTCGGTCCGCTCGTCGCGGCTGCCGGCGCCCACCCACACAC
>JAEVZN010000310.1 GCA_023392205.1 Pseudomonadota bacterium | reverse complement strand
CCTCGCGCCATTCGGCGAGCGCGTCGTCGCGCGTCTTGCCGCCTTCCGATTGCAGCAGCGCCAGAAACATCCCGCGCCGCGTCTCGAGAAGATCGGCGGCCTGTTCCAGATGCCGCGCGCGCACATTCACCGTTATTTCGGAAAAGTGCCGCGCAAAGGTCTGCGCCGCCTGCATGGCCTCGCCCGCAATGGCGGCGTCGTTTTCCGCGACATGACCGATGGTCTCGCCGCTGGCCGGCGCCACCACCGGGCGGCGCGTGCCGGCAACGACCTTGCCGCCGACAATGCCATGCGCCTCGCGCGGCATGTCTGCCTCGGCGATTTCGGCCAGCAGCGCATCGAGCGACGCGCGGTCGCCGAATTCCACGCCGGGGGAATTCTGCCGCGCCGGCGCATAGAGATCGCCCGGCAGCGGGATGGCGGGATGGCGCGCCTGCTCGGCCACGCCGATCACGTCGCGCGGCCGTTTCAGGATTGTGGCGACTGGAATGGCGGGATTGGCGGACACCGATACGAAGCTCGTATTGGCGCCATTCTCCAGAAGCCGCCGCACCAGATAGGCGAGCAGATCGCGATGCCCGCCGACCGGCGCATAGACCCGGCATTCGACATCCGGATGATCACCACGCAGCGCGTCGTAGAGTTCGCGGCCCATGCCATGCAGGCGCTGGAATTCGTAGCCGCCCACGCCGCCGGCCATCTCGATCACACTGGCGACCGTTAGCGCGTTATGGGTTGCGAATTGCGGATAGAGCCTCGGCCGCGCTGACAGCAGACGCTGCGCGCAATCCATGAAGCTCAAGTCCGTCATCGCCTTGCGGGTGAAGACCGGATAACCGGCAAGCCCGCGCTCCTGCGCGCGCTTGACCTCGGTGTCCCAATAGGCGCCCTTGACCAGACGGATCATCAGCCGGCGCGACAGAGCCTTTGCCGTGTCGTCGAGCCAGCCGATCACGGCCCCGGCGCGCTTCTGGTAGGATTGCACGGCGAGGCCGAAACCGTCCCAGCCGCGCAACGCAGAAGACCGCAGAACTTCGCCAGTGACTTGCAGCGACAATTGCAGACGATCGGCTTCCTCTGCGTCGATGGTGAAATTCAGCGCGTGATTCTTGGCGTGCAGCGCAAGCTCTGCGACACGCGGCGTCAATTCGCGCATCACGCGGTCGGCCGAAACTGCCTCGTAGCGCGGATGCAAGGCCGACAATTTCACCGAGATGCCCGGCCGCTCCGGCAGGGTACCAGCACCCGCGGACCGGCCGATGGCGTCGATGGCCTGCGCATAGGATTCGAAATGGCGCTCTGCATCGGCGGCGGTCCGCGCCCCCTCGCCCAGCATGTCGAACGAAAACCGCGATTCCGGATCGTCCTTCGCCCGCTGCAGAGCCTCGCCGATGGTCTGGCCATGCACGAAATGCGATCCCAGAAGCCGCATTGCCTGCCGGGTCGCCAGCCGCAGGGCCGGTTGCCCGATCCGCCGGGCGACGCCGTCCAGAATGCCTTCCGGGGTCTGGCCGGGCGCGATCAGCCGCGCCGAGACCCCGAGGGTCCAGGCCGATGCCGAAACCAGCAGGCTGTCGTCCTTGTCCGGATGCGCCCAGTCGCGGCCCGACAGCTTGTCCTCGATCAGCCGGTCCGTGGTTGCCGCATCCGGCACCCGCAGCAGGGCCTCGGCCATCACCATCAAAGCGAGGCCTTCCTGCGTCGACAATGAATAAGCATGCAGGAAGTCCTCGATCCCGCCGAGACCTCCGGCCTGCGCACGGATGGCCGCGACCAGGCGCGTGGCCTGCGCGTCGATCCGCGCCTCGGCGGCGGCATCCGGCGTCCCGGCCAGCCATTTGCGCGCGAAATCCTCGTCCGGGGCCGCATAGGGGGCCGAGAAGGGCGCCGGCGCCGGACCGTCAGGTTCGGCCGGGGCGTCGCGTCGCGTCATCGCTCACCTCCTGGGCTCATGCCCTGCCTGCGAATGTCAGACCGTTGCTGCACTGGCCACACGCAATTGCCCCTTGCCCGTCAATTCGGCACGATATGCAACGAGTCTGTGCATCGAAAGACTGCGGCACCCTTCTACCTTGCTCTTTATTGCGGCATGTTCTTTGCTGATATCGCGGGTCGACAGGTGCTTGGCACAGGTCGCTTGCAGCCAAGCGGGTGCGACGAGAGGCAAGACACGGCCGGGATCGGGCCAGCGGTCCGGTCCGGCTACGATGAACGCGGTCAACGATGAACGCGGTTAACGGTGAACGCGGTTGGTACAATGACGTTCAGGCGGGCCGAGAAAGCCGGAAGCCGGACGCAGATGGGAAAGGATGGGACGATGTCTTTTGTTGCAAAAACAGCCGTTGAGAAGACGCTCCGGCGGACCGGGCTGGCAGCGGTGCTGGCCGGCGCCATGTTCTGCGGCCCGGCCATGGCGCAGACGCCGGTGAAATTCACACTGGACTGGAAATTCGAAGGCCCCGCCGCTCCGTTCCTGGTCGCTCAGGACAAGGGGTATTTCAAGGCCGAGGGTCTCGACGTGACCATCGATACGGCCGGCGGATCGCTGGAGCCGCTCAACCGCATTGCGTCGGGCACATATGATATCGGCTTCGGCGACATCAATTCGTTGATCAAGTTCCGCGACGCCAACCCGAATGTGCCGATCAAGGCCATCTTCATGGTCTACAACAAGCCGCCCTTCGCCATCGTCGGCCGCAAGAGCCGCGGCGTCGCCAAGCCGAAGGATCTCGAAGGCAAGAAGCTCGGCGCACCGGCCCCGGACGGCGCCTATGCGCAGTGGAAGATCTTCACCCAGGCCAACGATATCGATGCGTCCAAGGTGACTATCGAGAATGTCGGCTTTCCGGTGCGTGAACCGATGCTGGCCGCAGGACAGGTCGATGCCATTACCGGCTTCTCGTTCTCGTCCTATATCAACCTGAAGGATCGCGGCGTTCCCGCCGACGACATCACCGTGCTGCTGATGGCCGATCACGGCGTCAACCTCTACGGCAATGCGATCATCGTGAATCCGAAGTTTGCCGCCGAGAAGCCGGAAGTGGTCAAGAAATTCCTGACCGCCTTCCTGAAGGGCCTCAAGGACACGGTCAAGTCGCCCGACACGGCGGTGGATTCGGTCATCAAGCGCAATGACGTGGCCAAGAAGCCGGTCGAACTGGAGCGTCTGCAGATGGCTTTGCGCGACAATATCGTGACGCCGGAAGTGAAGGCGAACGGCTTCGGCGGCGTCGACATGGACCGGCTTAACAAGTCGATCGACCAGATTGCCATCACCTACGACTTCAAGAATGCGAAGCCGAAGGGCGCTGCGATCTTCGACTCGTCGTTCCTGCCGTCGGCTGCGGT
>JAEVZN010000299.1 GCA_023392205.1 Pseudomonadota bacterium | reverse complement strand
GACGAAGCCCAGAACACGACATCGATGCAGATGAAGATGTTCCTGACGCGCCTTGGCGAGAACAGCCGGATGATCGTGACCGGCGATCCGAGCCAGGTCGACCTGCCGCCGGGCCAGACGTCGGGATTGTCGGAGGCCGTGCGCCTGCTCGCCGACGTGGACGGGATCGGCCATGTCGCGTTCAAGCATGAAGACGTCATCCGCCACGAACTCGTGGCACGCATCGTGGCCGCCTACGATCGTCCGGCGCCGCAGCCAAAAGACAGCGCATCCAAAGGACGCGAAACCCGGTGACGCACCCCATCCCAGTGCTTGTCGCAACCGATACACCAGGTATCGACATCGTTGTCGAATCCGCATTGTGGGAGTCGCTGCCCACTGCTCGTGATATTGTCCGGAGCGCCATCGCGGCGGCCGCCGAGATCGAGAGCGATCCGGGCGACGTCGTCGTTCTGCTCTGCGATGACCCGACGATCCGCGCTCTGAATGCGCAATGGCGTGGACTCGACAAGCCCACCAACGTTCTGTCCTTCCCCGCTGCACCTTCTTCCGGCGCCACAGCCGATCCGCATCTCGGCGATATCGCGATCGCTTACGAAACGATCCGGCGCGAAGCGGAAGCCGAAGCCAAGCCGGTCCTGCACCATCTCGCCCATCTGGCCATTCACGGCTATCTTCACCTGCTGGGATTCGACCACGAATCGGAACAGGAGGCCGAGGAAATGGAAGCGCTTGAAGTCCGGATTCTCAACAGTCTCTCCATCCCGAACCCCTATGCCGACCGCCCATTTACGGATTGAGCCGAATACAGCTATGCCGGACACTGACAGTCCAAGCCGCAGCGAAAGCCGGAGCACATCCTCCGATCCTCCCTCCAGTAGCAATCTGCCCGTCCCGGTCGATCCGCATACCGCACGGGAGGGTGGAGAAACTTCATTCTGGAAATGGCTCCGCGCCGCATTTGGCTGGCGCATGGCTTCGACCCGCGCCGATCTGAGAGAAGCCCTCGAAGAAGGTACATCGGGTGAGTTCGGCTTCTCTCCCGAAGAGAGCGCGATGCTCAAGAACATTCTTGGGCTTCGTGAACGGCGTATCGACGACGTGATGGTGCCGCGCGCCGACATCATCGCGGTCGAGCAGGACATTGCGCTCGGCGAACTGGTCAAGGTCTTCGAGAATGCCGGGCATTCCCGTCTAGTCGTCTATAACGATACACTCGACGACCCGGTCGGCATGGTCCATATCCGCGACCTCATCGCCTATATGACGGCCCGTGCGGCTGTCGCGCCGTCTGCAAATATCAAGCGCAAAAAGCCGCGCCCGGCCGGACTCGATCTCGGCGCCATCGATCTTTCTGTGTCACTCAAGGATGCAAAGATCATCCGCACCATGCTGTTCGTACCGCCTTCCATGCCGGCCATCGATCTGCTGGTCAAAATGCAGGCAACGCGTATTCATCTCGCGCTGGTGGTCGACGAATATGGCGGCACCGACGGCATTGTCTCGATCGAGGATGTCGTCGAACTTATTGTCGGCAATATCGAGGACGAGCATGACGAGGACGAGGAGCCCGGCATCCTCCGTCAGGCCGATGGATCCTTTGTCGCCGATGCGCGTGCGAGCCTTGAGGACGTGATCGCTGCCGTCGGCAAGGGTTTCGATGTCGGCGAAGCGCTGCAGAATGTGGATACGCTGGCCGGCTATCTTGTGACCCAGGTCGGACGCGTGCCGGTGCGCGGCGAACTCGTGCCCGGACCGGCGGGTTTCGAATTCGAGGTGCTCGATGCCGACCCGCGGCGGGTCAAGAAAGTGCGCATTCATAGCGGCAAGAGCAGGATGCCGGCCGGCCGCAACACACCCGTCGCCCTGACCGGCCCAGCCGGCAGCCCTGCACCGGGGCCGCGGTCGGAGTCCGACGCCACCAAGCCGACGCGGCAGCCGTGAGCCTGAGACAGTTTTCGCAAAGCGTCGTTCTGTCCTGGGGATGGCGGCGGGCCGGCATCTCCTTTGCGGCAGGCGCACTCTCGGCGCTCGCGATGGCTCCTTTCAATGCCTGGCCAGTTCTCTTTCTCACATTTCCCATCGCGGTCTGGTTGCTCGATGGCGCAGGTGCTGGCCGGCTCGGGGGGGTTCCTGCTGCTGCCTTGACCGGCTGGCTGTTCGGCTTCGGGTATTTCCTGGCAGGACTCTACTGGATCGGTCACGCTTTTCTGGTCGACGCACAGACATTCGGCTGGCTGCTGCCCTTCGCCGTTACCGCCCTGCCGGCCGGTCTCGCCATCTTCACAGCACTCGGTTTCGCGCTGGCGCGCCTGCTCTGGATGCGCGGCGCATTGCGAATCCTGACCCTGGCCGTAGCGCTCACCATCGCGGAATGGTTGCGCGGGCACGTCCTTTCCGGTTTTCCCTGGAATAGTATCGGCTACGCATTGACCGGACCGTTGCTGCTGGCACAGGCCGCATCGATCTTCGGATTGTGGGGGATGACACTGCTGGCCGTGTCGATCTTCGCAAGCCCCGCAACGCTTGCCGACGACAGATCGGAAACGCCGAAACCCTGGCTGCCGATGGCAATCGCCGTTGTCACCCTCATGACGATGGGCGCATTTGGAGCATGGCGGCTACAGACCAATCCGACATCTTTTGCGGATGATGTCCGCCTGCGCATCATGCAACCCAATCTGCCGCAGGACCAGAAATTCAATTTCGCGGCGCGACAGCAGATCATGCGCCATTATCTTGATCTTTCCGATCGCTCAACCGGTTCGCAAAGCACCGGATTGGCGGACGTCACACATCTGATCTGGCCGGAATCCGCCTTTCCGTTTTTCCTCACGCGGGAGGCCGATGCGCTTGCGCAAATCGCGAATGCTTTGCCGCAAGGCACGATGCTGATCACCGGCGCGGCGCGCTACGCCGATCCGCTGCCGGGCTCACAACGGCCCCGCGCATATAACTCAGTTTACGTTATTGACCACGACGGGAGCATCGAGTCGGTCTACGATAAAGTGCATCTGGTCCCCTTTGGCGAATATCTGCCCTTCCAGACAACCCTCGAAAGACTGGGCTTTATACAGCTCACCAAGGTGCAAGGTGGATTTCTCGGGGGCGACCGCCATCGAACCTTTGAGTTGCGCGGCGCCCCCCGCTTTCTGCCTCTGGTCTGTTACGAAATCATCTTTCCAGGTGCGATCGTGCCGGCCGGCGAGCGCCCTGCCTGGCTTCTCAATGTCACCAACGATGCCTGGTTTGGAATCAGCACCGGCCCGTATCAGCACTTTCAGCAGGCCCGCCTGCGCGCCATTGAAGAAGGCCTGCCGCTGGTGCGCGCCGCGAATAACGGAATCTCCGCCGTAGTCGACCCGGTCGGACGGATCATTCGCGAATTGCCGCTCGGCACAGAAGGCGTCATTGATTCCGGATTGCCCCGCGCAATCACCCCACCGATTTATGCGCGGTTCGGCGATCTGCCGGCTGGGTTTGCTGTCATCGGGGCTCTGATCGTGCTGCTGCGCCAACGGACGCGTTCGTAGGCACGAGCGGGCACATACAACCTTAAGTGACTGAGGCCGACCCCTTCAACGCCGCGAGATCACGCAAGATTTGGGCAGGTGTACACAATACTTGCAGCCCTGCGGACAAACGTCGCGGGTCACCGCAAGGTACTGCAAATTTTGTGTTCGTCATCAAAAGCTTCAGTGTATGCTTTGAGGATACTTTATCGAATTAATCGTATCGGAGGCCATCGCTCTAAGCGGTTCTAATATATTTGACGATGCCGCCTGAACATGTGCAAACCACCCTCACCGCGATGGCGCCTTGCTTGGGCAGCATCGGCACAATGCGGCGGAGACTGTGATGATAAAGAAGACCCCCAACCCCACCGACAAGCACGTCGGCAGCCGCGTGCGGATGCGGCGCATGATGCTCGGCATGAGTCAGGAGAAACTTGGCGAGTCTCTCAGTCTCACTTTTCAGCAAGTCCAGAAATACGAAAAGGGCACGAACCGGATTGGCGCCAGCCGCCTGCAGCAGATTTCGAACATCCTTCAGGTCCCGGTCTCGTTCTTCTTTGAAGGCGCTCCAAACAATCAGGGCGAGTCCAAGACCGGCTTCGCCGATGCCCCGTCAGCCTCGTATGTTGCGGATTTCCTGGCCACCACGGACGGTCTCACGCTGACCCGCTCATTCATGCGCATCCAGAACCCGAAGCTGCGGCGCCGCATCGTCGAACTGGTCGAACAGATCGCCGACGAGGACGAATAAGGCCGCAGCCCAAATTGGCCCAATTCCGGCTCCCATCCAGCCCACACCTTGACCGACCGGCTTCAAGTCTGCATTGAACACCCCTTTACAACCGACGAACGGTCAATCTTCGGCCCCAAGGGGAGTTCTGCTAGTGTCGCGCAAGAGCCATCTTTTTACCAGCGAATCGGTCTCGGAAGGCCACCCTGACAAAGTTTCGGATCAGATTTCCGATGCCATTCTGGACGCTTTTCTCGAAAACGACGTCAAATTGGGGATTGCCGACGACAGCCTGGTCAATACCCGGCTGGGCTGCGAGACCCTGACCGCCACCAACAAGATTGTCATTGCCGGCGAAGGCCGCGGTCAGGCGCCATTCTTTAAGAATTATGGCAGCAAGTCGGTGGTCAATCGCGAGCTGATCGCAGAGATCGCACGCGGCGTGGTCAAGGATATCGGCTACGATCAGGATGGCTTCTCCTATCACGGCGCCGATGTGGAAGTGCTTCTGCACGGCCAATCGCCCGATATTGCCATGGGCGTCGACGCCAAGAAAAAGGATGATGGTGAACAGGAAGGCGCTGGCGATCAGGGCATGATGTTCGGCTTCGCCTGCACGGAGAGCGAGGTCTACGAGAAGAATTCGTTCATGCCGGCGCCAATTTATTTTTCACACAAAATCCTGAAGGTGCTCGCCGATCTTCGTCATTCCAAGAAGTTGCCTGACCTGCAGCCTGATTCAAAAAGCCAGGTCACGGTGCGCTATGAGGACGGAAAGGCTGTTGGCTCCACTAAAGTTGTAGTTTCCACGCAGCACAATGCGTCCGACAAGGATGGCAAAAAATACACACCGTCCATGGTCAAGGAGATGATCGGCGATGCGGTCGCCTCCGCCCTTCCCGAGGGCTGGATGCCGAAAAATGATTCTGATTTCCTGGTCAATCCGACCGGAAACTTCGTGGTCGGCGGCCCCGACGGCGATTGCGGTCTTACCGGCCGCAAGATCATCGTGGATACTTATGGCGGCTATGCTCCGCATGGCGGTGGTGCCTTCTCCGGAAAGGACCCCACCAAGGTCGACCGCTCTGCCGCGTATGCAGCGCGGTATCTCGCCAAGAATGTGGTCGCCGCGGGTCTCGCGGAGCGCTGCACCATCCAGGTGGCCTATGCCATCGGCGTCGCCGATCCGATGTCGCTGCTGGTGGATACGCATGGCACCGGACAGGTCGAGGATGCGAAGCTCGAACAGGTTCTGGCCGAGTTGTTTCCGCTGCGGCCGACTAACATCCGTCGCACATTGAAGCTCAACCGTCCGATCTACCGGCGCACCGCTGCCTACGGCCATTTCGGCCGCGCCCCGGAGAAGGATGGCGGCTTCTCGTGGGAGCAGGTCGATCTTGCCGACCAGATCCGTAAGGCTTTCTAGGCCTTAAGCGGGCCGCCGGTCGACGGCGGACCTGTGGGGTTGTGTTTTGCAAACGGCCGCATCATGCATGCGGCCGTTATGCATTCAAACGACGATCAAACTGCAATGCCGCCGAGGGGCGCCTTCTTCGGACGGCGCAAGGGCAAAAAGCTGAGAGCCGGCCAGAGCCATCTGACCGAAACCCTGCTTCCGCGCCTGGCTCTGGACCTGACCGGGCCTACGCCGAATGACCTGCGAAAGCTATTTCCGGGAACGGCTGCTAAACTGCGTTTGGAAATCGGCTTCGGTGGGGGCGAACATCTGATCGCGCAGGGCGAACGCTATCCCGAATGGGGGCATATCGGCGTCGAGCCTTTTGTCAACGGCATGGCGAAGGCACTGCGCGAAATCGAGGCGCGCAGACTAACCAATATCCGGCTGCATCAGGCCGATGCCGCGGAACTGCTGCCGTGGCTGCCAGAGGCTTCGCTCGACCGCGTCGATCTGCTTTATCCGGATCCGTGGCCGAAGCGCCGGCACTGGAAGCGCCGCTTTGTCCAGGCTGATACGGTTGCGGCTATCGCCCGCATTCTCAAAGACGGAGGCGAATTTCGCTTTGCCACCGACATTCCAGATTATGCCTGCTGGACACTGGCGCGCCTGCTGCACTCGCCGGATTTCACATGGACGGCCGAGTGCGCGGATGACTGGCGGAAGCCTTGGCCGGATTTCATCCGCACGCGCTACGAGGCCAAAGCAATCAGGGAACAGCGCACGCCATGCTATCTGACCTTTCGCCGCAAAGCGCGCGAAACGGAATAGGCATACCCGACCCGGAGGTCAGCCGGCCACCGCAAGCTCCGCCGAGGCAGCCCCTGAGAGGCCCGGACTCAATTGCCAGAAACGCACAACGCGCTCAGCGGTGGCCGCCGACAATTTGTCGAAATTCGCGCATGCCGTTTCGAGGGCGCCATCGGTCTTCCCGCGGCTGCCGCGCCGCGCCAGGATGATGGCCCGCACAGTCGGCCAGCCGTAACCGAAGGCCTTGCAGAGGATGAGGACGGGATCGGGCCGTTCCCCACTCATTAGCCGGTCGACCACATCGACGGGAACGCTGGTCAGCTCCGACAGGGCCGCGACCGTGTCCTCATAGGATTGCTGCTGCGCGATATCCGCCAATTGCGCTTCGCCGAGCGCTCCGGTATCGGCCAGTCCGCGCACCCTTTCGCGAGCATCGGAAAAGTCCGAAGTGGGTTTGCCGCCCGCCGCATGGCCGGTCACTTTCGCCAAAACGCGGCGCACCTCTGCCTGTGTTTCCGGACGCGCCTTGGCAAGGAGCCGCTGCTGAACCGCTTCGGTCGCGCGGGTCAGAAGTTCGCGGAACATATGGTCAGGGATGTCCGACCGCAGCGCCACCGTTTCGGCAAGCACACTGTCCTGTTCGGCACTTCGCAACAGCAGGCTGAAGCTCGAATCCGAAATTTCGGCGCCCGGATTGGCCGCGAGCTTTCGCTTGACGCCGAAATCCCCGCGGCGAACCAGAAGGTCGCTCACAGGCTGCTCGACCCGCGACCGCGTGGAAATGGCATACAGATGGTCCGCGCCCTTCGAGGAGGCGATTTCGACAAGATCCGCAGTAAACAGTCGCGGCGATTGCGCGAGCACCGGCCCGGCAACCATGATGTCATCGTCCTTGGCCAGACGGCGGATTACGTCCTGCGGAGAATTTCCGATCGGTGCCAGCCGCCGGGACAATTCCTGACGTGCGCGGCCTTCGATCTCCGCAATCAGTTTCAGGAAGACCTCATTGAATACCCGGATATGGTCTTCATTGAATCGTGCGGAGCCCTCGAGAAAAAGCGTCGTCAGCTTGCGCAATGCTTCCGTCCGCCGCTCCGTCGAGCCGCGCTCAACCACTTCTTCCAGTTCAGGTATGGACGGTGCGCTCGCCATGGGGTCCAAAAAAAGTGGCAGCAATTTTTGCGGATTTTACGGACCTATTCTGAATGAAGGGTTAGCTGCCGGCCTGTCACGGCCCTTGCGAATTTATCCATTGGCGCTATATTCCTGCTGTCTGGTAACAGACATCTCATAACATCCGGTGTCATCTGGATGGTTTTTGAGAGTGGGCCCCGCCCGGGACCCGCTCTTTTTTATTACCTGATCGGCCCCGCGCCGGCGCTGTGCGCCAGATCCGGGGTATCCGGGCGCCCTGACCCACAGCGAGTACACTATCTGCCAATGACCCTGCTTCCGAACAACTTGCCGACGCCCGCCGCGTCCGACCCGCGCCTGATCGCGGAACCCGGGCTCGCCGCGCGCGTGGCTGCCGTCGCGGAACCGGTGATTGAGGGCATGGGCTTCCGGCTGGTGCGCGTGCGGATCACCGGGGGCGACAGTTGCACGGTTCAGGTGATGGCGGAACGCCCGGACGGTTCGCTTACCATCGACGATTGCGAGGAGATTTCGCGCAATCTGTCGCCCGTTCTGGACGTTGCCGACCCGGTCCCGCAGGCCTACCGGCTGGAAATTTCCTCGCCCGGTCTGGATCGCCCGCTGGTGAGGCGGTCCGACTTCGATCGCCATGCGGGCCATCTGGCCAAAATCGAGATGGCTGTGCCGGTGGAAGGCCGCAAACGCTTTCGCGGAATCCTGCTCGGTGTCGAAGGCCAGGCCGCGCGTGTGCGCCGCGACGATACAAAGGATGGCGAACCGGTCGAGGTGTTGCTCACGATCGACGACATGGCCGAGGCCAAACTGGTCCTGACCGACGAATTGATTGCCGAGTCCCTGCGAAAGGGCAAGGCTGCGGAGCGGGAAGCCCGCGATGACGCGACAGCCGAGACGCCGCGGAATTTCGCGCCGAAGCCCAAGCTGAAGTTGAAAGAGAAAGCCAGGAAAAAGGCCGGCCAGTCCGCGCCCAGACCGAAACAATCCCAACTGGACCGCGCCCTCAAATTGAGGTCCGGAGATTTCGAAGGAGAGTGACCGATGGCAGCCGTGAGCGCAAACAAGCTCGAATTGCTGCAGATCGCCGACGCCGTCGCGCGTGAAAAATCGATCGACCGTTCGATCGTGATCGCGGCCATGGAAGACGCCATCGCCCGCGCCGCGCGATCGCGCTACGGCAGCGAAACGGAAGTTCGCGCCGAAATCGACCAGAAAAAGGGCGAGCTTCGCCTGTCCCGGCACATGCTGGTTGCGGAGGTCGTGGAAAACCCGTCAAACCAGATCAGCCTGGAGGACGCCCGCCGGCTCAACCCGTCCGCGCAGATCGGCGATACGATCGCAGATGCCCTGCCGCCTCTGGAATATGGCCGTATTGCCGCACAATCGGCCAAGCAGGTCATCGTACAGAAAGTGCGCGAGGCCGAGCGCGACCGGCAATATCAGGAATACAAGGACCGCATTGGCGACATCGTCAATGGCGTGGTCAAGCGTGTGGAATATGGCAATGTTGTCGTCGATCTCGGGCGCGGCGAAGCTATCGTGCGGCGCGACGAGATGTTGCCGCGCGAGGTGTTTCGCAATGGCGACCGCGTGCGCGCCTACATTTACGACGTGCGCAGAGAGCCGCGCGGACCGCAGATTTTCCTGTCGCGCACACATCCGCAATTCATGGCCAAGCTGTTCGCGCAGGAAGTGCCTGAAATCTACGACGGTATCGTCGAGGTGAAGTCCGTGGCGCGCGATCCCGGCTCGCGGGCCAAGATCGCCGTAATTTCCCGCGATTCGTCGGTCGACCCGGTGGGTGCCTGTGTCGGCATGCGCGGATCGCGCGTGCAGGCGGTCGTGAACGAATTGCAGGGCGAGAAAATCGATATCATTCCCTGGTCGCCGGATATCGCGACCTTCGTGGTCAACGCACTCGCACCGGCGGAAGTGGCCAAGGTCGTGCTCGATGAAGAACGCGAGCGCATCGAGGTCGTGGTCCCTGACGCACAATTGTCGCTGGCCATCGGACGCCGCGGCCAGAATGTCCGCCTCGCATCGCAACTGACCGGCTGGGATATCGACATCCTGACCGAGCAGGAGGAATCGGAGCGTCGGCAGGCCGAATTCCAGAACCGCACCAAGATCTTCATCGATGCGCTGGATGTCGATGAGGTGGTGGGACAATTGCTTGCGTCGGAAGGGTTCACCACCGTCGAGGAGCTGGCATTGGTGGATCTGAAGGAAATTGCCGGCATCGAAGGCTTTGACGAGGAAACAGCTGAGGAATTGCAGGCGCGTGCGCGCGAGTTTCTGGAGCGCATCGAGGGCGAATATGACGAGAAGCGGCTGGCGCTTGGCGTCGAAGATGCTTTGAAGGATATCCCGGGCGTGACGACGCAAATGCTGGTCGCCCTTGGCGAGAATGGCGTCAAGACAGTCGACGACCTTGCTGGCTGCGCCACCGACGACCTGGCCGGATGGACCGAACGCAAGGACGGCGAAACCAAGCGGGAGCCTGGATATCTGGACGGGTTCGAACTGAGCCGCGACGAATGCGAGGCGATTGTGATGCAGGCCCGTCTGAAGGCCGGCTGGATTACCGAGGAGGACCTAGTCAAGCCGGTTGCTGACGAGCCCCTCGAAGAATCCGCGGATGCGTGAGGTGCGCCGCTCGAATGCTCGCAACCTCAGACCAGGATGCGCGTGACGCAGGGCCGAACAAGGGACCTGCCAGAGAACGATTCTGCGTGCTCACACGCGAGGTCAAGCCGATCGCCGATCTGATCCGGTTCGTTGTCGGGCCGGACGGAGCGGTGGTGCCGGACGTGAAGCGCAATCTGCCCGGCCGCGGTCTGTGGGTCACGAACTCGGCGGACTCGGTGGGTCAAACGGTCCGGCGCAAATTGTTCGCCCGAGGGTTCAAGCGGGAAGTGCGCAGCGGCCCCGAACTCGTCGCGCAAACCGATCGATTGCTGGAAAAAGCCGCCCTGGACGCGCTTTCCATTGCCTGCAAGGCCGGCGAAGCGGTCACCGGCTTTACCAAGGTTGAGGCGGCGATCGGCCGCGGCGGGCTGCTCGCAATCCTGCATGCCGCCGACGGGGCTTCGGACGGAATACGCAAGGTC
>JAEVZN010000283.1 GCA_023392205.1 Pseudomonadota bacterium | reverse complement strand
GTGCAGCGACCGTTCGGATCGAATTTCAGGCCGTGATAGCCGCACACCACCTCATCGCCTTCCAGCCAGCCTTTCGACAGCGGCACCAGCCGATGCCAGCAGGCATCCTCCAGCGCAATGGCCTGGCCCGCGGCGGTGCGATACAGCACGACTTTCATGCCGCAGATCCGGCGTGGCAGCATCTGCCGCTTCACCTCGTGATCCCAGGCGGCGACATACCATGCGTTGAGCGGAAAACTTGCCGGCGTCTCCGTCACCATCTTGAGCGCTCCCCGATTTTCTTGTTGTCTGCGTGATTCTTCAGGGAAGACTAACCAGTCCGGGCGTATCCGTCCAAGCGGTCATCCGGCCGCATGCATCGAAAGTCCGCCACTCTCACATGACCGTCACCTGCAAATGATGCCGATCGAAATCCTTGTCGACGCCGATGCCTGTCCGGTGAAAGCGGAAATCTATCGCAAGGCAGAGCGGCACAATCTGCAGGTCTACGTCGTCGCGAATGCGCCGATTGCGATCCCGCGCGAGCCAAATATCCAGCGGGTGCTGGTCCCGGACGGCATGGACAAGGCCGATGACTGGATCGCGGAACGCGCGCGGGAAGGCACTATCGTTGTGACGGCCGATATTCCGCTGGCCAGCCGCTGCGTGAAGGCGGGGGCCAGGGTGCTGGCGCCGAATGGCCGTGAGTTTACCGAGGAATCCGTCGGCATGACGCTTGCCGCGCGCAACCTGATGGATCAGTTGCGCTCGTCGGGCGCTGTGACCGGCGGCCCCGCAGCCTTCCAGCCGCGGGATCGCTCGGCTTTTCTTGAAGCGCTGGAACTTGCCATCGCGCGGCTGAAGCGGGCGGGCCACATGGGCGGCTGAAACGCTGGAAACTTGCGCCGCGGACCGGAAAACGCCGCTGCGACATCTCGACAATGCGGCGGAAATGCAGCCATGATGCGAATCTTCGCTGGCGGAATCGTTCGCCAGCGTGCGCATGACCGGCGGCATCCGAATCGCCGGCAGCGATGGGGGTTATTCATGAAGAAGATCGGATTGGTGTTCGCAGCCCTTGCGGCTGTGCTGATGATGTCCGCTGCGCCGGCCGAAGCGGCCAAGAAGCGGGCGAAAGTTGTGGTGACGCCGGCGCCGTATTCCGCGGAATGGTGGGGGGCCTATTGGGCCCGCATGCCATGGACCGTGCGCGATCCCAATCTCGCCGCCTCGAACCTCGTTGTGGGGGCCGGCGCGGCGGGCGCCTATTACGGCATTCGGCACAACCAGGGCCACAAATTCTGGAGCAGCGGCGGCGGCGGGCTTTATGTCGGCACGAGCGCGGCTTGCGCAGCGGTGTCGCCGATTGTCGGCACGATCGTCACCCAGCGCGAACTGACCCAGCGCGAAGTGTTCATCTCCACCGCCAATTGCTTTGTGCCGATCCTCGGCGGCATCGCGATGAACCACTGGTTCGATTATTACGGCTGGGATCAGCCGAAGAAGGCGGTCAGGACGCGGCGCTAAAGCGTTTTCGCGCGAAGCGGATACCGGTTCGCGTCCAGGAAACGCGTCGATGCAAGAAGCGAGCGCCTGTCCTTCGCCTCGGCGCCAAATGAATAAAAAAGCCGGCCGTCATGGCCGGCTTTTTGCGTTACACGGTCTGCGCGCATCATCGCGTTCGTGTCAAAGTGTCGAGTTGCAGGACGCCCAGCGGCCATAGCCAAGGTCGACCGGGCAATCGAGGCCCGGAGGCGGACGATAGGGGCGTCCATATTGATTGAATGACGGATCGGCCGGCCGCCACCCGCTCGAACGTCCAGATTGCGGAGCCTGCTGCACGGACGGGCGTCGCGACCTGGTCTTGCTGCCGCGGGGTGGCTGACCCTGCTTGCGGGCTTGCGAGGAGAATTCCACCGCCACGTTTTCGTACCCAGGCTGTGTTCCGGCCGGACCGCCCCCGGCATGAAGATACGCGCCCGCCGCCAGAACGAGCGCGCAACTCACAAGGCCTGCGCTACCGCGAGCCACAGGCTTCCCACCGGCCATAGCCCAGATCGACTACGCATTGGCCAAGCGAGCGGCGCCATGCATATTCGCCAGCATAGCCGGGAGGGCCGACATACCCGAACGAGGGTGCGACGCCGGGGCGTCGGTAATAGGGCGAGCGCGGATCGGCCACATAATATTGGTAACCGCGATGATACCGATGCCCCCGATAGGCGCGCTTCTTCTTGCGCTGGGCGGAGAATTCAGTCGGTTGTGATGTCTCGATATTGGCGATGCCGGTCTCGGCCGACTGTGCGGACGGGCCGGGGGTGAGAAAAGCCACCGCAAGGGCAGCGGCTCCGAGCAGACAGACTGTCTTCATTGATACGTTCCTCAAGGACTGCTGGCCGCCGGAGCGGTTTCCCGACCCGACGCCTTGATTGCTAACGCCTTGCGAACCGATTTATCGCAATCACATCGGCGTGGGCCGTTGCCGGCCGGCGCAGTTCGTTTGTCGCGTCGAAAGACGGCTGGGTTCATCGGTTGGATGGAAGAAGGCAATCAGTCGGTATCGCCGTCCATGACCCACCAGTCCCGATAGGGCGGGTCGTCCTGTCGTGCTGTCGGAATCCTTTGAAGGTCGGACGTATCAAAAGGCTGGCGCGAGGTTTGCTCTATACCGGCATTGCCGCCGTCGCCTGCGCGCTGCTTTTCGGGATCCTGCGGTTCGCTCATGGCATTTCCAGACATTCGCTAAGCAAGGGTTACATACAGCCTTCTTCACCGAAGGCATGTCTCCTTCCGGTTCGGTCGTCGCTATTGACTTAAAATTCGCGGGATCGCGAGGAGTTCCACCGCCGCATTCCGCTCACAAAGATGTCACGGCCCGTAATCGGCGGCCGGAACGGTCGGGCGCGGGGGACGTTGCTTGCCTGAGAGCCCGGCGGCCGCCGCGCGGGCAATCGCAGACACCGAAACCCTTCGACAATCAGAAAAAGGAGCCTCTCATGGGCCTGTTTTCCGCCGACATCAAAACGATGGACGACCTCTATGTGCACACGCTGCAGGACATTTATTACGCCGAAAAGCAGATCCTGAAGGCACTTCCGGAGATGATCGAAAAGGCCACCGACCGCGAGCTCAAATCCGGCTTCCAGAAGCATCTCCAGGAGACCGAGAATCACGTCGCGCGTCTGGAACAGGTCTTCAAGCTGCATGACCTGAAGGCCAAGGCGGTGAATTGCCCGGCCATCGACGGGATCATCAAGGAATCCCGGGAAATCGCAGGCGAGGTCGATGACAAGGAAGTGCTCGACGCCGCGCTGATCGCGGCCGCGCAGGCGGTCGAGCATTACGAGATCACTCGCTACGGAACGCTTGTCGCCTGGGCGCGGCAGCTTGGCCGCGACGATGCCGCCGCGATCTTCCAGAAGACGCTGGAGGAAGAGAAGGCGACCGACAAGAAGCTCACCAGCGTTGCCGAGAGCAAGATCAACCGGAAGGCCGCGAGCTAAGCTGCGTAGCGA
>JAEVZN010000199.1 GCA_023392205.1 Pseudomonadota bacterium | reverse complement strand
ATCCAGTGCCTTGCTCTGTTCAACGCTTTCCGTGAACCGAATTCGATGTGAGTTCAGCGCACGAACTAAAGCAGACCCCTCATCCAGTTCGTGGGCATGCCGCTCGAAGATCGCGGTGGCCCGGGTGGCCAATGGCGAGTCGATAAAGATGAGAAACGGAGGTACCTCGCCGCCCTCCATGAGCGCAACGAGATCGATCAGCAACTCTTGTGTCCTCTCGACGGCGAACGACGGTATCAAGAGTGCGCCACCCCGCTTCATCGCGGCTTTCACCTCATCGCGTAAAACCCCCCGACGATGTGACGAGGAAGTCTCCTGGCGGTCGGTCGCGCCATACGTACACTCACAGACGATGTGATCAAATCCGGTCGGCGCACTTGGGTCCGGGTGCAGGAGTTTTGAGTCAGGGCCCAGATCACCTGAGAACAGGATACGAAGCGGCTGCGACGCAGGGCTGTCCGCGGCCTCAACCTCCACTGATGCCGAACCAAGCAGGTGACCGGCGTTCCAGAACCGAACCCGAACGCCGTCCGCGATCGCGACCCATTCCTGGTAGGCGACCGGACGGAATTGCGTCAGGCACACATTGGCCTCTTCCGCCGTATAGATCGGGCTCACTGGCGCCCTGCCTCGCCGGGCGTTTCGGCGGTTAAGGTTCTGGACTTCGATTTCCTGGATGTAGCCCGAATCCGGCAGCATCACGGAACACAAGTCGGCGGTGGCGGCAGTTGCGAAGATGGGTCCGGGAAAGCCCGCCTTCACCAGCTTCGGAAGCAATCCACTATGGTCGATGTGAGCGTGCGTCAGAATGACCGCATCGACCATGTCGGCCGAGAATGGAAATGGGCGGTAATTGAGTTCCTTTTCCGTTTTCGAGCCTTGGTACAATCCACAATCGACAAGAACGCGGGCCTCATCCGTCTCCAACAAGAAGCAGGAGCCCGTCACGCTGCCGGCCGCTCCATGGAAACTTAACCGTGGTTTCATCACACCTTCCAAGAATATGGCCTCTGCCGGCCGGGCGTGGCTTGGCCACGGTCTCAGATTCACGGTACACCGCATGACTGCTGACGAAAATGCAAAGCATCCGGCTTACAGGCTCGCCGCTTTGGACCAGGACTACATTCTGGGCGACTCGGCGCGGGGCGTTCGATTCCTCCTAGAATATGCCAAAGCCGAAGATATCCTGAGATCCTGGGGCGTCGCCTCAACGGTGGTGGTGTTCGGCAGCGCCAGAATCATGCCGGGGGGCAGTAGCAACGAGGAGGCTGCTACAGCGCCTCTGCCGCCTGGCGCGATGCCGAGACCGGGGGAGCGCGCTGCGTGGTGGTATGAACAGGCACGGCTCTTCGCTCGGATTGCGTCAGAGCGGGGCGGCGCCTTGCACCCGAGCAACGGTGTCCGCCACAACGTGATCGCGACAGGAGGCGGACCCGGCATCATGGAGGCGGCCAACCGGGGGGCATCCGAAGCTGGCGCACCCTCGATCGGATTCAACATCCGTCTGCCTGCGGAGCAGGCCCCAAATGCCTACAGCACACCAGAGCTGACGTTCCAGTTCCACTACTTCGCGATGCGGAAAATGCATCTTGCGATGAGAGCGGCCGCATTGATTGTGTTCCCTGGCGGATTTGGGACGTTGGACGAGTTATTCGAAATTCTGACCCTCACCCAGACTCGCAAAGCACCTGCGATCCCCATCATTTGCTTCGACCGCGGCTATTGGAAGCGGGTTATCAACTTCGAAGCTCTCGTCGAAGAGAAGATGATCGGCGCGCATGATCTCCAATTATTCGAATTCGCCGACAGCGCCAGAGAAGCCTGGGAAAAGCTGGTAGCAAGAGGTCTGAAGTAACTTAGGAGCGAAGGCATTGTCGATACGCAATCTGGACGCGCTCTTCAGGCCGGGAGCAATTGCGCTCATTGGCGCGAGCAACCAGCGAGGCTCGGTCGGTTCTGTCCTAGCCCGAAATCTCCTTACCAGCGGGTTTGCCGGACCGATCCTCCCGGTCAATCCGAACGAGCGCGCCATCCGCTCGACGCTAAACTACCGCTCGATCGACGAACTGCCGCTCGCGCCCGATCTCGCTGTCATTGCAACCCCTCCAGCGCCGGTACCCGGGTTGATAGCCAAACTCGGCGCGATGGGTTGCCGTGCCGCTGTCGTGATCACCGCAGGTTTTGGCGAGGGCGACCGTGCGGAAGGCAAAGCGCTCAAGCAGGCTATGCTGGATGCGGCAAAGCCGCACCTGCTGCGGATCGTCGGCCCCAATTGTCTGGGAGTGATGTCGACACCCAGCAACATCAACGCCAGTTTCGCGCACATCAGCCCCAGACCCGGGCGGCTCGCCTTCCTGACGCAGTCCGGCGCGGTGGCCACCGCGATGCTCGACTGGGCCTCTGCGCGCGAGATTGGCTTCTCCCATGTGGTCTCGCTTGGCTCGATGAGCGATGTCGATTTCGGAGACTTGCTGGACTACCTGGCCTCCGACCCTCAAACAGACGCCATCCTTCTCTACGTCGAAGCGATCACTCACGCGCGGAAATTCCTGTCCGCGGCCCGCATGGCTTCGCGCAGCAAGCCGGTCGTGGTCGTAAAGTCGGGCCGTAGCGAAGCGGGCGCAAAGGCCGCTTTGTCGCACACCGGTGCGCTTGCCGGTTCGGATGCTGTGTACGAAGCGGCCTTCCGCCGTGCGGGAATGTTGCGCGTGAGCACTTTAGCCGAATTGTTCGAGGCGGTAGCGGTACTCGCGACCGGCGTGCGTATCGAAGGCGATCGACTGGCGATCCTGACCAATGGCGGCGGACTTGGTGTTCTTGCGGTGGACGAGATCGCGGAACGGCACGGTGAGCTCGCGGCGCTCACCGATCACACGCTCAAACGACTTGATGCGGTGTTGCCGACCAACTGGTCGCGCGGTAACCCGGTCGACATCCTGGGTGATGCCCCCGGTCAACGCTACCGCGAAAGCCTGCTTGCCCTGCTCGAAGCGCGCGAATGCGACGCCATCCTGGTGATGAACTGCCCAACGGCCGTTGCGGACAGTCTCGAGGCCGCGCGGACCGTGGTCGCGACAATCGGCGAAAGACGGGCGCCGGTACTGACCTGCTGGCTCGGGGAAGGCGCCGCCGCCGACGCACGCCGGCTATTCGCCGGCGCCCGGATCCCGACATTCAAGACCCCCGAGGAGGCCGTCCGCGCCTTCGCTCACCTTGTCGGGTATCGGCGCAATCAATCGCTCCTGCTCGAAACTCCGCAGGCGCCGCACCTAGGCCTCACCAATCTCGGCAATGCCGAAGCGATCATCGATGGCGCGCTTGCCGAGGACCGCACCCTCCTTACGGAGCTTGAGGCCAAAGACCTGTTGGCCGCGATGAATATCCCGACCGTTCCGTCGAAGCTTGCTTCAAATACCGCGGAAGCCGCGGAGCAGGCTGAACGGTTCGGATACCCGGTCGTCCTCAAGATCCTGTCACGAGACATAACGCACAAGTCGGATGTCGGAGGGGTGCAGCTCAACCTCTCGTCCCGAGCAGCGGTCGTACAGGCCGCCGAGGACATGGTGCGCAAGGTGCGTGAAATTGCGCCCAAGGCACGGATCGATGGGTTCACCGTACAGCCAATGATCCGGCGGCCCAGTGCCCACGAATTGTTGCTCGGCGTCGCCGAAGACAACGTGTTCGGTCCCGTAGTCTTGTTCGGCCACGGGGGAACGGCGGTCGAGGTCGTGCGTGATCGCGTGGTCGGCATTCCTCCGCTCAATCTCGTGCTGGCGCGCGACATGATCGAGCGAACGCAAATCTATCGCCTGCTGCGCGGATACAGGGATCGTGCAGCCGCGGACATGGAAGCGATTGCGCTGACGCTCGTGAGGCTCTCGCAGCTCGTGACGTGGCTGGACAGAGTTGCAGACCTCGACATCAACCCA
>JAEVZN010000191.1 GCA_023392205.1 Pseudomonadota bacterium | reverse complement strand
GTCAACAGCTGGAATGCGCGTAAAGGCACGATCACGCTGAACATGAGCGAAGACGTCGTCGTGCGCGGCGTGCCCGTGCTGCAGCTCAGGGATGGCACCAAGGCCGTCTATAGCGGCGGATCGGGCACCGACACCCTGACATTCACGTACAACGCGAAAAGAGGGTTCAGGACGGAGCCCACGATTGCGGGTGCGAAGATGTCCGGGTCGTCATCGATACGCGATCTGGCCGGCAACAAGGCCGACCTGTCCGGCGCATTGACGAGCCAGGGCTCGAGAGATCTCGGCAGAGCCGGAGGATACACGACCAACCCGACAAGCTTTGCGGACGTGGCGTCAGGCTTCCGCACGACACTCGCGTTCAAGCCGAACGATCATGGGTCAAGAAGCCAGGGCACCGACATGCTCAATGCGGCAAAGCTGCAATTGTTCGGTCAGTATATCGCCTCCAGCTTTGCGTCCTCCGGACCGGCGACCGCCGGAACATCCGCACAGGATCCCAATACGTCCGGCTTTAACAGCTGGCTCACACGGTCGTCGTAACGGCCGTCATTCGGACAGCTCTCAATCGGCGGGCCTTGTCCCGCCGATTTTTTTGTGGGTTGCCCTAGCAACGCGGCACAAGCGCAAAGACCTAGCGGCTGAACGCCAGAGTCGGCAGCCAGAGCACCAGAGCCGGGAAGGCGATCAGCAACGCGATCTTGATGACGTCGGCCAGGATAAACGGCAACACGCCGCGGAAGATGGTGCTCATGCGCTCGTCGGGAATGAGCGCCTTCATGACGAACAGATTCATGCCGAATGGCGGCGTGACCACGCCAAGCTCGACCAGCACCACCATCATGACGCCCCACCAGATCGGATCGTAGCCGAGGCTCTGCACAATGGCGGCCGCCAGCCCGGCGGTAACGATCATGATCGCGAACGCATCCATGATCGTACCGAGCACGAGAAACACCCCGATCAGGATGACGATCACGGCGAGGTTGGACAGACCGAGGCCGGTCAGCGAATTGAGCAGCGTCTGCGGCAGGCCGGATGTTCCGAAGAAGAACGAGATCGCCATCGCGCCGATGATGACGAAATAAAGCATCGAGGTGGAGCGGGTCGCTTCGCCGACCACCTGTCCGAGCGAGGCCCGGTTGAGCCTGCCCCGGTAGAGCGCGATCAGGAAAGCAATGGTGGCGCCGACAGCGGCGGCTTCGGTGGCGGTGAAGAAGCCCGTATAGATGCCGCCGATCACGACGCCGAACATCAGGAAGACGCTCTTGCAGGCATAAAGCGCCGACAGGAATTCACGGAGATTGAACGGGCTGCGGCCTGGCGCAAGCTTCGGATTGAGCGACACCCACACCAGGATGGCGGCGGCATAAAGCACGATGGTCAGGAGAGCCGGGATCAGGACCGCGATATAGAGCCGGCCGATCGATTCCTCGACCAGGATCGCGTAGAGCACGATCGCGGTCGATGGCGGGATCAACTGGCCGAGCGTGCCGCCTGCCGCGATGCTGCCCGACGACAATTGCATCGCATAGCCGCGCTGCTTCATTTCCGGGATGGCGACGCTGCCGATGGTCGCGACGGTGGCAAGCGACGATCCGGTGAGCGCGCCGAATCCCGCGCAGCCGCCGACGCTGGCCAGCGCCAGTCCGCCGCGAAACGGGCTGAAGGTGGCGTGTGCGAGGCGGTAGATGTCCGACGACAGGCCCGCGACGCCGGCAAAGGCTCCCATGATCATGAACAGCGGCAGCACCGCCAGTTCCTCGTTGGTGATCAGGCCGACCGTTTCCGAACCGAGAATGTTCAGCGCGGTCGGATAGCCCATCAGCACGCCCGTACCGACAAGCGCGCAGATCACGAGCGCCGCCGCAATCGGAATGAACAGGAGGATCAGCACCCACAGCAGAAAGAAGATCGATATCGAAAAGGCGGTGCTGGCGCCCGCAAGCACCGGCTGGAAGGCCGTGGTGGCGTAATAGATCGCCGCCGCCAGCAGAACGGCGCCGATGAACATGCCGGCAAAGATCATGAGGACGCGGGCGCCGCTATAGGAAGGCTGAGGTGCCGCGCCTTCCGCGGCCGGCATTTCCAGCGCCTCCGAGATCATCGACAGCACGACGACCAGTTGCACCGGAACGCAAAGCGCAAAGAAGAACGAGATGCCCAGCAGGAACGGCCATAGCGGCCATTGCAGCACGATGGTGATCTTGCCGAGATCGATGGCATTGAGGCTGTAGACCACAACCTGCCAGCTCGTCAGGCAGAGGATCAGCAGAAAAAGCGTATGGCCGAAAATCCGCATCCACGCGGCCGTGCGGTCGCTGACCAGGACTTTCAGGAAATCGATTTCGAGACTGGCGCGCTGCGCCAGTCCGCTGACCAGAACCGCGGCGATGGCGACCGCGAAGATCGTGCTCAGAAACTCGTTGGAGCCGGCAATCGGCGCATTGAACAGCGATCGCAGCACGATCACGTCGAAGGCGGTGAGGATGCCGATGATCAGCATCCCCACTATGCCGACAAACGCTGCGATGCGGCTTATTGCGCTGGTTTTGGCTTCAACGCGAGCCAGCAGGCGAGCTTGCATGAAACGAAATCCTGCGGCTCAGTTTCGTCTCCGCTCAGTTCGTGGCTTTGATCTTTTCGAATTCGGCCTTGAACTGCTCGAGAACCTTCTTGCCGTCGGTCGTATCGGAGATCCAGCGGTCCTCGACCGCCTTGAGCGCCTCGGCCCAGCGCTTGCGATCGTCTGCGCTCATTTCGACGACATTGTAGTTGGTGTTGTTCTTCACAATGTTGTCCCGCAGACCAAACGAGAGCTGTTCCAGACCCGTACCGACCTCGCGAGACATAACGGCACCGGTATGCTTGGCGAGTATCTGTTTGCCCTTCTCGGACAGCTTGTCATAGGACTTCTGGTTCATGACGATGAAACCGGACGGTGAGCCGAGCGGCATGCCGGTGATGTATTCGTTGGTGACTTCGGTGAGCCGGAAGGCACCCATCATGATCCAGTTGGCGATGGCGGAATCGACCACCCCGCGGCTCAGCGCCTGATACACTTCCGTGGCCGACAGCGAGATCGGCGATCCACCGAGCGCGGTGGCGATATCTCCCGACAATTTGTCGGCGGAGCGGATTTTCTGGCCTTTAAGATCCTCGAATTTCGCGACCTTCGGCTTCGTCGCCAGACCTTGCACCGGCAGGGCCACGAGTCCGAGGACCTTGACGTCCTTGTATTCGTCGGCGATCAGCCCGCTTTCGTAAAGCCGCCACAACGCCTCTGACGCAGCACCCGCCTGCTTGTCCTCGATCAGCATGGGCAGCGTGATAACCGACGTTTTCGGGAAGGGCAGACCGACGGTCCCGTGCAGCGCCCAGCCGATATCGGCGACGCCGCTCAGCGTGCGTTCCCACACGTTGCGGCTGTTGGCGAGTTCAAGGCCGAACATTTGAATGCGGAATTCACCCTTGGCCTCTTCGTTGACCTTGTCGACCCAGGGCTTGAAGACGCGAACCGATGTCGCATTCTCGAGCGGCACGGTGCCGGCGAATTTCAGCACCACCTCCGCCTTCGCGGCGCCGGCTGTCAGGACCGGCATTGCAAAGGCGAGCGCGCCTGCCAGAAGCGAAAGACGAAGCGCCGAGCGGCGTGTGCGCGGGGCGGTCTCGTCACGATGAAAGCAAAAGTTGATAGTCATTGATCTCCTCCACTTCAGATTTATCGATTTTTGATAGTTGAGCACAACGCCACCGGATTGTCGCGGCATGTGCAGGCGAACGTTACTCCGTCATGCCGATCGGCCGGCATTGCTTGCGGTGTCTCACGATACGGGTCCTTGCCAGCCCAGCCGTTGCGACACACGCATGGCGGTTTCGCGCAGGTCGTTCATGACCGGATTCGGAAATTTCACAAGGCTCGGTTGATTGCTGACCAGCGACATGACCGCGCGCAACTCGCCCTGCGGGTCGAAAACCGGCGCTGCAATCGCGCGAAGGCTGTGAAAGACCTGGCCGTCGATCCAGGCTGCGCCGTCGCGGCGAACCGCCGCAGCGGCTGCTTCAATGTCCTTTGCCGAAGGCTTGTCTTCCTCGCGCTTGGCAAGTTCCGCCTTCAGCACGGCCTTGATGGTCTTTTGCGGCTGATAGGCGAGAAACAGCCGTCCGGCGGCTGAATCGTAGAGCGGCAACACGGCACCGAGCCGCAATTCCGAAAGAAGTGGCGCCTCGCTGTTATGAATGCGAACAATCGTCACGCCGTAATCGCCCCAGACGGACAAATGCCCGTCGACATTCACGCGTGCGACCAATTGCCGGAACTCGTCGTCGGCGATCTGGATCAGGTCGGCACGGTTCAGCGCCGCCATGCCCAGGCGCAACGCGAAGGTGCCGAGGTCGTAATGACCGGTCTCTGCATCCTGCTGCACGAGATCGGAGCGGATGAAACTCGTCAGATAGCGATGCGCCATGCTCGGCGACATGCCGGACATCTGCGCCAGCGTGCGCAACGGCAATGGCTTGCGGGAAACGACCAGAGTTTCCAGGAGTCTGACTCCCTGCTCGACGGACTGGATGCCCTTGCGCTGAGCGGTCATGCACGCGACATTTGCTATTGCGCAAAGAATTTGTCAATGAGAAACGAAACTGCGCCCGGACCGGTTTCGAAAGGGCGTTCAAACAGTCCGTCCGGCCCGCACCGGCGATGTCTTTTGGGAGCGAAAGCCGAAATGCCCCCCTCCACATCTCAGCCGCAACGCCTTCGCCTCGCCGCAGATATCGGCGGCACGTTCACCGACGTCGCCGCCTTCGACGAAACCACGCGGCGCCTGCTGCTCGGCAAGAGCCTCTCGACGCCGCGCGCGATGGTCGAGGGCATCGAAGCCGGCGTGAGCAAGGCCGGAACGGCCTTCAAGGAAGCGGGTTTGTTTCTGCATGGCTCGACGGTGGCCATCAACACCATGCTGGAACGCACCGGCGCAAAAACAGCATTGGTGACAACGCGCGGATTTCGCGACGTGTACGAGATCGGCCGCATCAACCGGCCGGACGCCTATAACCTGTTCTTCCAGAAGCATGTCCCGCTGGTGCCGCGTGCGCATTGCTACGAAGTGACGGAGCGATTATTCGCGGATGGCCGCGTGCACAAGCCGCTCGACGAAGCTGAATTGCTGGCCGTGGCCGACGAACTCGAGCGCGAGGGGATCGAAGCGGTCGCCATCCTGTTCCTGCATTGCTACCGCAATCCCGCGCATGAATTACGCGCCAAGGAATTGCTGCAGAAGCGCTTGCCGAATGTCTTCATCTCGGCCTCGCATGAATTGTCGCAGGAATACCGCGAGTTCGAGCGCTGCTCCACCGTCGTCGCAAACGCCTTTGTCGGACCGCGCGTGCAGCATTACCTGACCGAGATCGGCGAGCGCATCACGGCGGAAGGGTTTCGTGGCACGTTCCTTGTGGTGCAATCGACCGGCGGCCTGTTCGAACTCGACAAGGCGCGCCGCGAATGCATCCGCATTCTCGAATCCGGACCGGCCTCCGGTGTAATCGGCACGCAGGCTTTGTGTCATGCCTTGGGTATGGACAACGCCATCGCCTTCGACATGGGCGGCACCACCGCCAAGGCGGGCGTGATCCAGGACGGCCGCGCGCTAACCACGGGCCACGCCTTGATCGGCAGCTATGATCGCGCGCTGCCGATCCAGGTGTCCACCATCGACATTTTCGAAGTGGGAACCGGCGGCGGCTCGATCGCCCGTGTCGAGCATGGCGGCGCGCTGCATGTCGGCCCGCGCAGCGCCGGCGCCGAACCCGGTCCGGCCTGCTACGGCCGCGGCGGCAAGGAGCCGACCATCACCGACGCCAATCTCATTCTTGGGCGGCTGGGCGCCGACCGCTTTCTCGGCGGCGAGATGCCACTCGACATGGACGCCGCCGAACGCGCCATGAACGACAAGGTGGCCAAGCCGCTCGGCCTTTCGACCACCGAGGCGGCAAGCGGCATCCTGCGCATCGCCGCGACCAAGATGTCCTACGCGGTCAAGGGTGTGACGACCGAGCGCGGGCTCGATGCCGGTAGCTTCGCGCTGGTGGCCTATGGCGGCGCCGGCCCGCTGCATGCGACGGCGGTCGCGCGCGAGATCGGCATCCGCAAGGTGATCATTCCCCGCGCGCCGGGGCATTTCTCGGCCTTCGGGATGCTGTTCTCGGACCTGCGTTACGATTTCGTGCGCACATGGTTCACGCCGCTTGAAAAATTTGACTTCGAACGCTTCGAGGGCGTGTTTCGCGAGCTTGAAACCGAGGGCCGCGAGGCCATCGCCGCTTCGTCCATCTCGCCCAAAGAGATCGTCGTGCAGCGCGCGCTCGACATGCGTTACGTCGGACAGGAGCACACCGTCACGGTCGATATTCCGCAGGAGCATTTCGACGCGCAGGATCGCAAGGCGATCAAGGCACTGTTCGATGCAGTGCACGCACAACGCTATGGCACCTCGGCTCCGGCCGAGCAGGCGGAAGTCGCAAGCCTGCGCACAACCGTCACCGGCATCGTCGAAAAGCCCGGCATCGAGGAAATTGCCAAGGGCAGCGAAACGCCTCCGGCCGACGCGCATACCGGCACACGCAAGGCGTTCTTCCAGGACACGGGCTTTGTCGACGCGCCGACATTCGCGCGCAGCAAGCTGCTGGCCGGCAACCGCATTCAGGGCCCGGCGCTCATCGAGGAGCATGCCTCGACCAGCGTCGTCCTGCCGGGCGACCGGCTGGAAGTCGATGCCATCGGCAATCTCGTCATCAGCATTTCTGGAGCGCAAGCATGACCGGGCGCAATACGAACGGGCAAAAGGCCTCGGCCGATCCGATTCTGGTCGAGATCGTCCGCAATGGCGTGATGGCGGTGACGGAGGAAATGAAGACCAACCTCATGC
>JAEVZN010000175.1 GCA_023392205.1 Pseudomonadota bacterium | reverse complement strand
CCCGCAGGCCGCCGCACCTCCGGTCGCAGCACCCGACCCTGCCCCAGCGGCAGAACCGCATCAGCCAACCCTGATCGAGGCCGCGATCGTGCGCCGCTTCTGCGTGACCGATTTCCGGGTGCTGTGCCAGGGCGTGCCGCTGGGCGGCGGACGGGCGATCCAATGCCTGGCCAATAACCGGCAGGCATTGTCACCCGGCTGCCGTCAGGCCATGGCCGATACCGGGGCGTTGCGGCCTTAAATCAACACGGGTTTCAGGCCTGTATAGGACTGTCGTCGTCGCAGCAGGGCCATGACCACCATGCAATACGCAAAGATTTCGTCGCGAAAGCGGCCAAAACAGGAGCGTTCGACCGCGCTCGTTACTGCGATCCTCGACGCTGCAGGACAGGTCTTGCAGAAAGAGGGAGCGCAGCGATTCACGACCGCGCGGGTCGCGCAAAGAGCCGGCGTCAGCATCGGCTCCGTGTATCAATACTTCCCAAACAAGGCAGCAATCCTGTTCCGCCTGCAAGTCGATGAGTGGCAAAAGACCACGGACGTCTTGCGCAGCATCCTCGACGATAGCGAGCGCGCACCGCAGGACCGGTTGCTCAGTCTGGTACGTGCCTTCATCCGTTCGGAATGTGAGGAGGCGGCGGTACGCGCAGCACTGAATGACGCCGCCCCTTCATATCGAGGCGCACCCGAAGCAGCCCGAGTCAGGGCATCGTATGACGATACGCTCAAAGCATTTATACAGGCCACGCTGCCCGGCGCCTCGGACGCCACGCATAGCAGGGCGGCAAATCTGATCCTGACGACGCTTTGTGCGCTGGGGAAGGACTTTTCGAATAAGCCTCGCACACCGGCCGAAATCGAGACCTACGCCGATTCCGTCGCCGAAATGTTCTCCGCCTATCTGGATCGCCTTTCGCATAGCGAGCGCTCCGGCCCATACTCGACGGCGGGCGATGCCCGCAAGACCTGAATAGCAGGTCTTCCAGGTCGTCCGGAGAACTGGGTAACGTCTCAACACAGGCCGGCAATCCGCGAGAATCCGCGCTTCCCCGACGCGACGCGGGAATGCGAATAGCGAAGTCAGCGCTCCCACATATCTCTCGTCCGCAACGGATGCGATCATCGTCTGACGGAGCCACGACGCTCGCCGGCCGCTGGCTACGATATCTCTGACGAAGTGTGCTTGGCGCAGTTCCGGTGCTGTTCATGACGATTCAAGGCCAGCGACCCGGAGAAACAAAGCGATGCACAATCAGACGAAACAGCGTTGCGGTCTCAGTGCCGCAGTCTTTGGCGTCTTCCTTTTTGGAGCGGATGCTCTCCTCGCGGCGCAAGGATCTTTGGATCGTGAAGCCGGTGCAGCAGGATCGGTGCAGACCATCGACGCGGCCGCTCGCACCGACAGAATTGCAGACGCTGCGTCAGCATTCCTTGCAAGCCTGAATGCCGAGCAGAGAACCGCGGCCTTGTTCGCATTCGCAGACGATGAGCAACGGCGACGCTGGTCGAACCTGCCGGAGGGGCTGTTCGACCGCAGAGGCGTGAAATGGCGGGATCTCACCGGCGAGCAACGCCACCGATTCAAGGCACTTCTCGCATCCCTGCTAAGCCCACGAGGCATGGCCATGGTCGAGAGGCAGATGGCCGCCGAGCGGATGCTGGCCGCCGAACGTGGTTTCCCTGCCCTGGTCGACTGGTTCACAGGCGTCAAGCGGGGTGACGAATATTACAACGTCTCGTTTTTGGGGGCGCCATCCTCCAAAGGACCGTGGATGCTGCAGTTCGGCGGCCATCACCTGGCGATCAACGCAACCGTAATGGGCTCGAGAGTAACGCTTTCGCCCACCTTGACCGGAGGCAATCCAATCAGATTTCAGTTGAACGGCGAAGCCGTCAATATCGTTGCCGAGGAAGTGTCGCGCGCGACCGCGTTGTTCAACAGCCTGTCCGACCAGCAGCGCAGCAAGGCAGTGATCAGCACGAAGCGAATCGATCTCGTCAGCGGTCCGGGTAACGACGGCGTGGCCTTGCCAGCAACGGGACTTCCCGGGAGAGAGATGACCGCCGCACAGAAAAAACACTTGCTTGAGCTAATCGAGGCGCGTCTCGGAATTCTGAATGCCGATCATCTGGCCCCTACTCTGGCGGAGGTCGCAAGCGATCTCGATCGGACATACTTTGCCTGGTTTGGGCCGTCACCGGATGCAGGCGCCGCATACTGGCGGGTGGCCGGGCCGCGCGTGCTCATCGAATTCGCACCGCAAAGCCGTGGTGGAGACCCCTCGAACCACCTCCACAACATGTACCGCAATCCCGCGAACGACTACGGAACGGAATGGCTGAAGGCAAACTGACATGCGGTCACCGACAACTCCGCACGCAATCCGGAACATGCGCCACCGGTGTTATTCGGAGCTACCGGCCATGTAATCCGGCAGCCAGCTTTCGAAGCGCCGTGTCAGATCGACAACCGCGACTTCGCTGTCACCGGCAAAGGTAAGCGCGATACCGCCGACAGTCCCGATGCGTTTGGCGGGAATGCCCGCGGACGCTGCGGCTTGCATGATGGCGTCGGCCCGGTCCGGTTGCGCCGTCACGACATATCGGCCCTGATCCTCTCCGAACCAGAAAGCCTGCGCCGGAATTTTGTCTGCGACCGCGTCAAGCACAGCACCGATACCGGACGCCATCGCCATCTCGGCCAGCGCAATGGCAAGTCCACCGTCGGCAATGTCGTGGACGGCAGTGGCTTGTCCCTTCTCGACCGTCTCGCGGACAAAGGTGCCGGCCCTTTTCTCGGCTTCCAGATCGACCGGGGGCGGCGCGCCCTCTTCGCGCCCGCAGATGTCGCGCAGATACAGCGATTGGCCGAGCCAGCCGGACGTCTCGCCCAGCAGCAGGATGACATCGCCTTCGGTTTTGAAGCCAATGCTCGCCGACTTCGCAAAGTCCTTCAGCACACCCACGCCACCGATGGTCGGCGTCGGCAGGATCGCCTTGCCGTTGGTCTCGTTG
>JAEVZN010000172.1 GCA_023392205.1 Pseudomonadota bacterium | reverse complement strand
TCACCGCACTGCTCAACACCAACCTGATCGGCACGTCGCTGGCGCATTGCATCAACATCGTTGCGCCCCGCCACCTGATTGTAGCGGCGGAGTTTCTCAATGTGCTTGAGACGATCCGGCCGCTGCTGACGACGGCACCGGCGATCTGGGTGCATGGCGATACGGCCGGACAGGAGCAGCGCATCGATCTCGCCATCGAAGCATTGTCCGGCGACGCGCTCACGGCTGCGGAGCGCCGCAACCCGACCATCGAAGACCATGCACTCTATATCTACACATCCGGCACCACGGGCATGCCAAAGGCCGCCAATATCAATCATTACCGGGTGATGCTGGCCTGTTTTGGCTTTGCGGGCGTCATGGGCACGCGCGAGGGCGACCGCAATTATGTGTGCCTGCCCATGTATCACACGGCGGGCGGACTCTGCGCGATTGGCTCGCTGCTGGTCAATGGCGGTTCGGTTTTCATCCGCGAACGCTTCTCGGCGCGGGAATTCTGGGACGACATCGTCAATAACGGCTGCACGATGATGCAATATATCGGCGAGCTGTGCCGCTATCTGGTCAATTCGCCACCCCACCCGAACGAAACACGCCACAAGCTGCGGCTGGCCTGCGGCAATGGCCTGCGCCCCGATATCTGGGACGAGTTCAGGACGCGCTTCCGCATACCGCTGATCCTCGAATTCTACGCGGCGACGGAAGGCAACGTGCTGATGTTCAATTTCGAGGGCTATCCGGGCGCCATCGGGCGGCTGCCGTGGTATATCGAACACCGGTTTCCAACCGCACTGGTGCGCTTCGATGTGGAAACCGAGTTGCCGGCGCGCGACGCTGCGGGTCTGTGCATCCCCTGCACGACCGGCGAGATTGGCGAGGCCATCGGCAAGATTGTCAACGATGCGGACAAGCCGGGCAATCGCTTCGAGGGTTATGCGCGGGCGGAAGAGACCGAACGCAAGATCTTGCGCAATGTCTTTTCCGAGGGCGACATGTGGTTTCGTACCGGCGATCTCATGCGCAAGGATGCGCATGGCTATTTCTACTTTGTCGACCGGGTCGGGGATACGTTCCGCTGGAAGGGTGAGAATGTCTCCACCTCCGAGGTGGCCGAGGCCATCAACCGTTTTCGCGGCGTCGAGGACACGAATGTCTATGGCGTGAACATTCCCGGCCACGAAGGGCGCGCCGGGATGGCGGCGATCGTGTGCGCGGACTGCGATCTCGGCGATCTGTACCGCCATATCGAGACCTGCCTGCCGGATTACGCGCGCCCGGTTTTCCTGCGCATCCGGCAGACCATCGACGTGACGGCTACCTTCAAGCAGAAGAAGATCGATCTGGTGCGCGAGGGGTTCGACCCCGACAATGCTGGCGATCCGCTCTATCTGCGCGACGCAACGCGGCGGGCCTTTATCCCGCTGGATCGCGACCTATATGATCGCATAGTCGCCGGGCAAATCCGGCTCTGAACCGGACCCCCGCCATGCCCCAGACGGATGTGAAAACTGCTGCCGATGTCGTCGACTTCTGGCGGCACGCCGGCCCCGACAAGTGGTTCAACAAGGACGACGACTTCGACCGCACCATTGCCGCAAACTTTCTGGCGACCCATGAAGCGGCAGCGGCCGGACAACTTGCGGATTGGGAGAAGACCGCCGAAGGCACCTTGGCGCTGCTGATCGCGCTCGACCAGTTTCCGCGCAACATGTTCCGGAATACGCCGCGCGCCTTCGCGACCGATGCGCTGGCGCGCGAGATCGCGCAACGCGCGCTCGACCGCGGCTTCGACAAGGAGGTGGAGCAATCCCTGCGCTCCTTTTTCTATCTTCCTTTCATGCATTCGGAAGAGATGCCGGATCAGGACCTTTGCCTGTCCCTCTATGAGGCGCTGGGCGACGAGAACTCGATGGAATATGCGGTCATTCACGCCGATATCATCCGCAAATTCGGCCGGTTTCCGCATCGCAATCCGATTCTCGGCCGGGCGAGCACGCCCGAAGAAAAGGCTTTCCTGGAGGACGGCGGCTTCGGCGGATGACCGGAGACCGTCCGCTAACCATACGCGGCATTTGCAAAATCCATTAAGCCCGGATTGCTAGAACACATCCGGGAGCGCGCCAGACATTGCGCGGGAGGCATGCCGTGGCGCTGATCGGATCCGAGGCGAACGCACAACGGGGCCCCGGCGGAACTTCCGCCGGGCTTGCGGCGCGCATCCGGCATTGGCTGACCGATCGCGGCGATGCATCGCTGGCGCAGCGTGTCGCCTCCACCGCCTTCCTGATCCGCATCATCGCCGCCATCCTCGCCTTCGGATCGCAGGTGCTGCTGGCGCGCTGGATGGGCGGCCACGAATTCGGTGTCTTCGTTTATGTGTCGACATGGGTGATGGTGATCGGCGGCATTGCCGATCTCGGACTTGCCTCGTCCGCGCAGCGCTTCATCCCGCAATATTCCGAGAAGGGCGAAGTGGGATTGCTGCGCGGCTTCCTGTTTGCGAGCCGCTGGCTCGGCTTTGCGATTGCGGTGACCGCAGCATGCACCGGTCTGGCCTTACTTCTTGCGTTCAGGAATTGGCTCGACGAGCAGACCCTGATTCCGCTCGCCATCGCCTGCATTATCCTGCCCGTCTACAGCCTGATGCATGTGCAGGACGGAATCGCGCGCTCCTACAATTGGCCAAATCTGGCCCTGATGCCGCCTTTCGTATTCCGCCAGCTGATCGTCATCGGACTGATGGGGGCGGCCTATGCCCTTGATTTCGCAACGGATGCAACCGCTGGCATTATCATCGCGGCGATTTCGATCTGGGCCTGCGCGATCGGGCAATTCCTCGTTCTGAACCGCAAGCTCGCGGCAAAAGTGCCTGCGGGACCGAGGCGTTACAGCATCGGACATTGGCTCGTCGTGTCGCTGCCGATGTTCGTGATCGACGGCATCTACGTGCTGTTAATGTATGTAGACGTGCTGATCCTCATGCAATTCAGGCCTCCCGAGGAGCTTGCTCTGTACTTTGCTGCGGCGAAAACAATGGCGCTCGTCTCGTTTGTCTATTTCGCGGTCTCCGCCGCCTCAGCGCATCGCTTCAGCGCATACCACCAGACCGGCAACCGCGCGCAGCTCACCGCCTTCATGCGCGACGCCGTGCGCTGGACCTTCTGGCCCTCGCTCGGCGCAACCCTGATCGTCCTCGCCTGCGGATGGCCGCTGCTGCGCCTGTTCGGCGAGCGTTTCGTCGACGGCTATCCGCTGATGTTCGTGCTCGCCATCGGCGTCCTCGCCCGCGCCGCCATCGGACCCGGCGAGCGCTTCCTCTGCATGCTGGGCGAGCAGAAAAGCTGCGCCTGCGCCGCCCTGCTGGCGCTGGCCGTCAATCTCGCGCTGTGTTTCGCGCTGATCCCCGGCTACGGCGTGATGGGCGCGGCGATCGCAACGTCCATCGCCTTCATCGTGGAGTCGCTCGGCATCTACGCCATCGCGCGCTACCGGCTCGGCTATCATCTGTTCGTGCTGGGCGGCCGCCCGCGCTGACGCCGCTCAGTCGCGCGCGCGCAGCAGCCGCCGGATGATCTTTCCGGTGGTGGTCATCGGCATCTCGTCGATGAATGCGATCTCGCGCGGATATTCATGCGCGGACAACCGCGTGCGCACGAAATCCTGCAATTCCGCAGCCAGCGTCGCGGGCGGCGTATCCACGCCGTCCCTGACCACGACGAAGGCCTTGACGATCTCGGTGCGCACCGGATCCGGCTTGCCGATCACGGCCGCCAGGGCCACGGCCGGATGGCGGATCAGGCAATCCTCGATCTCGCCCGGACCGATCCGGTAGCCGGCCGAGGTGATCACGTCGTCGTCGCGGCCGACGAAATGCACATAGCCCTCGTCATCGGTGATGCCCTGATCGCCGGTGGTCATCCAGTCGCCGATGAACTTGTCGGATGTTGCCTCGGGCTGATTCCAGTATTCGAGGAACATGACCGGGTCCGGCCGCAGCACCGCGATCTGTCCGGTTTCGCCGGCCTTCGCCGGATGTCCGGCGCTGTCGATAATCGCCACGCGATGCCCCGGCACCGGCTTGCCGATAGCGCCCGGTCGCGACACGCCCAGCATCGCGCAGGAGCCCAGCACCAGATTGCATTCGGTCTGGCCGTAGAACTCGTTGATGCTGAGCGCGAAGGCCTCGCGCCCCCATTCCAGCGTTTCGGCGCCGAGCGACTCGCCGCCCGAGCCGATACTCCGCAAATTCAGATCATGGCGGCCTCCGGGACTTCCCCCGGCACGCAGCATCCGCAAGCCGGTCGGCGGAATGAAAGCATTGCGCACGCCCTGACGCGCCATCAGGTCGTAGGCCTCGTCGGGATCGAACTTGTCGAAACGGCGCGCCACCACCGGCACGCCGTAATGCAG
>JAEVZN010000161.1 GCA_023392205.1 Pseudomonadota bacterium | reverse complement strand
CGCAGGTCAATGTGATGACGCATGCCACCCGCGCTCGCAAGGAGCGCGGCGCAAAGATCGTCGCTGTCGACATCTACATGAACGGCACCATGCAGCAGGCCGATCTGCCGGTGCTGATCAAGCCCGGCACCGACGGGGCGCTGGCCTGCGCCGTGATGCATTGCCTGTTTCGCGATGGCGCAGCAGACTGGGAGTATCTCGATAAGTATGCAGACGCCCCGCGTGAGCTTGAAGCGCATGTGACGTCGCGCAGCCCGCAATGGGCAGCCGCCATCACCGGCTGTCCGGCGGAGACGATTGAGGAGTTTGCAAAGCTCGTCGCGCAGAACAGGCGCGCTTTCTTCCGTCTTGGCTATGGGTTTTCGCGTTCACGCAACGGCGCAGTCAACATGCATGCGGCAAGCTGCATTCCGGTCGTGACCGGCGCCTGGCAATATGAAGGCGGCGGCGCCTTTCACAATAACGGCGCAATCTATCACTGGAACAAGTCGATGATCGAAGGGTCGGATCTGCGCGACCCGAACGTGCGCATGCTCGATCAGTCCCGCATCGGCGCAATCCTGAACGGCGAGCGCGATGCGCTGCATGGCGGGCCGCCCGTCGATGCCATGCTGATCCAGAATACCAATCCGGTCTCGGTCGCGCCGGATCAGAACAACGTCAAGCGTGGCTTCGCGCGCGAGGATCTGTTCGTCTGCGTGCACGAGCAATTCATGACCGAGACGGCGGCCATGGCCGATATCGTGCTGCCGGCCACCATGTTCATGGAACATGACGACGTCTATCAGGCGGGCGGCAGCCAATACATTCTGCTCGGTCCGAAGCTGATCGACGCGCCGGGCGAATGCCGCTCCAATCATGAAGTGATTTGCGGGCTGGCGCAGCGACTGGGTGCATCACATCCCGGTTTTGCGATGTCGCCGCGCGAATTGATCGACTGGACGTTGCAGCATTCGGGATGGGGCGATCTCGAAACGCTCGAACGCGAGCGCTGGATCGATTGCCAGCCGCCGTTCGAGACCGCGCATTATCTGAATGGGTTCAAATGGCCGGATGGCAAATTCCGTTTCAAGCCAGACTGGACCAGCGTTCCTTTCAAGTCGCCTTGGCTCGCAGGCCCCGCAGCCGACATGCCGGCCTTGCCCGATTACTGGGAGAGCGTGGAGATTGCGGACGATACGCATCCATTCCGGCTGGCGACCTCTCCGGCGCGGCAATTTCTCAACTCGTCCTTCAACGAGACGCCGTCATCGATCAAGCGGGAAGGGCGGCCGACTTTGTTCATTCACCCGGCCGATGCTGCGAAACACCGGATCGACGATGGCGCGCGTATCCGGGTCGGCAACACACGCGGTGTCGTGATTTTGCACGCGAAGTGTTTCGATGGCGTGCGGCCCGGCGTGGTGATCGCGGAATCGATCTGGCCGAACACTGCCTATGAAGATGGATGCGGGATCAATTCGTTGACGGGCGCCGATGCCATCGCGCCCTATGGCGGTGCGGCGTTTCATGACAACAAGGTCTGGGTGAAGCCCGCCGCCCCGGACGCCGAAATCCCCCGTTCAGGTCATGTCTGACCTTGCGCGCGCCGCGCACGGGATATAACGGGCGTCGTCGTCGCCAAGGGGCGCGTTGAGACGGCATCCGCTATCGGTCATTTCCACATCGCCCGAAGCTACCAGCCGCAATGCAAGCGGATAGATCCGATGCTCTATGTCGAGTACGCGTTTCGCCAGCTTCGCCTCCGTATCGTCCGTGTGGACGGGCACCACACCCTGCGCCACGATCGGGCCGGAATCCATTTCCGGCACCACAAAATGGACGGTGGCGCCATGCGTCGTGACGCCGGATTCAATCGCGCGGCGATGGGTGTCGAGCCCCTTGAATTGCGGCAACAGGGCCGGATGGATGTTCAGAAGCCGTCCGCTCCATCGCCCGACAAACCATGCCGTCAATAGCCGCATGAAGCCCGCAAGACAGACCAGTTCAATACCGTGTTCGGTCAGGGCCTTATCGAGTGTGGTCTCGAAGGCCTGGCGGTCGCTGCCGAACACGCGATGATCCACCACGGACGTTGCGATGCCGGCCTCGGCGGCAAAGGCAAGGCCGCCGGCATCGGGCACATTCGAGACGACAAGGACGATCGCTGCAGGGAATTCCCGATCCTGCGCCGCCTCGATCAGCGCACGCATGTTCGATCCACGTCCGGAAATCAGGATCGCCGTGCGCTTGCGCGGCATTGTTGCCGTCACTGCGGCACAAAAGCCAGATCGAGCGACCCGGAATAGGTGACGCGCTCGCCGCCGTCAGCAGCAACGATGCTGCCGATCCGCATCACATGCTCGCCTTCACCGGTCAGCACGCGCGTGACCTCGTCGAAGCGATCAGGCGCCACGACGGCGATCATGCCGATCCCGCAATTGAAGGTGCGCAACATCTCGTGCATGTCGATATTACCCGCCTGTGCCAGCCATTTGAAGACCGGCAGCGCCGTTACCGCGGGCAGATCGATATGCGCGCCGAGTCCGTCCGGCAACGCGCGCGGAATGTTGTCGGGAAATCCGCCACCCGTGATATGCGCGAGTGCCTTCACGCCGGAAGTCTTGCGGATCGCGGCGAGGCAGCTCTTCACGTAAAGGCGCGTCGGCACCAGCATGGCCTGGCCGAGCGTAAGTTGCGGATCGAAGGGAGCAGGGGCGTCCCAGCCGAGACCCGACCGCTCGACCACCTTCCGGACCAGTGAAAAGCCGTTCGAGTGAACGCCGGAGGATGCAAGCCCGAGAATGACATCGCCTTTCGCGACATCGCGGCGCGGCAGAAGCGTGCCGCGCTCGGCGGCTCCGACCGCAAACCCGGCCAGATCGTAATCGCCGGGCTGATAGAGGCCCGGCATCTCGGCGGTCTCTCCGCCGATCAGCGCGCAGCCCGACAGCCGGCAGCCTTCGGCAATGCCGGACACGACCTTTGCCCCGACCTCCGGGTCGAGCTTTGAGCAGGCAAAGTAATCGAGAAAGAATAGCGGCTCTGCACCCTGCACGACCAGGTCGTTGACCGACATGGCCACCAGATCGATCCCGATACTGCCATGCAGACCGGTGTCGATGGCGATCTTCACCTTGGTGCCGACCCCGTCGGTCGCGGCCACCAGGATGGGATCTTTGAAGCCGCTGCGCGAGAGGTCGAACAGGCCGCCAAAGCCGCCGATCTCGGCGTCGGCGCCGGGCCGCGCCGTGGCACGAACCAACGGTTTGATCAGGTCAACCATCCGGTTGCCCGCGTCGATATCGACGCCCGCCTGCCCGTAGGTGAGGCCCTGCCTTTCAGACATGTCGTGTGTGTCCAGTTTGCGCGCGTCGTAGCGCGGGAATCGCATTATGTGCAATGCCTTGATGAAGCTATACTGGGATAAGGCCGGTTCCGTCCGGCCTTCCTGTGCCGGGACCTGAACGTTTGAGCATTCCGAACCTGATCACCATGGCGCGCATTCTCTGCGTGCCGCTCATTATCTGGGCGATTACCTCCGGCCAGATGCTGGCCGCGTTCCTGCTGTTCGTGACCGCGGGGATCAGCGACGCGGTGGACGGCTTTCTGGCCAAGCGCTTCAACATGGCGAGCGAACTGGGTGCGCTTCTCGACCCGATTGCCGACAAGGCGCTGATCGTCTCGATCTATGTGGCGCTGGGCATCAGCGAGGCATTGCCGCGCTGGATGGTAATCCTGGTCGTGTCGCGCGATATCCTGATTGTCGGCGGCTTCCTGGTGGCGGCGTTTATGAACCGGCCGATGCCGGTGCGGCCGCACCCGGTCTCCAAGGCCAACACCCTGGCGCAGATCCTGCTCGCGGGCCTGGTGCTGGGCTCGCTCGGCTTCGAATTCGATGCCGGCTGGGCCGTCCCGGTCCTGATGGGGCTGGTGACTGTCTTGACGTTGCTTTCGATCGCCTTCTATGTCGCGGAGTGGCTCCGTCATTTCGGTACCAACGGAGCGGCGCATTAAGGGCCGGCAGGCGGAGGCGGAGTCACCATGACCACGACCATATCGGGCCCGGCGGGGCAGGCCCCTCTGGATCCGCGCGCGCCAGTCCCCCTGCGCCGGCAATTGCTGTTCTGGTTCGGCGCGCTTGTCGTTTTCATCCTGATTTTGTGGTTGCTCAACGACGTGCTGTTGCCATTCGTGGCCGGCATGGGTCTGGCCTATCTGCTCGATCCGTCGGTGCGCAAGCTGCAGAAGCTCGGCCTGAGCCGCACCATCGCCACCGTCGTAATCGTGCTGATCGCCATCATTCTGCTCGTGCTCGCGATTGTGCTGATCGTACCGGTGCTGGGCGAACAGGTCGCGGGCTTCGTGCAGCGTGTCCCGGAATATGTCGAACGGGTGCGGCAGATCATCCAGGAACAGAGCCAGACCTGGCTTGGGCAATATATCGGCGAGAAACTCCCCGAGGCGCAGCAATCGCTGGGTAATGCGGCTTCAGTGGTTGCAGGCTGGCTGGGCGGCGTCGCCGGATCGGTCTGGTCGGGCGGGAAGGCGCTGGTATCGGTCATCTCGCTTCTGGTGATCACGCCCATCGTGACCTTCTATCTGCTGCTGGACTGGGAGCGGATGGTCGCCAAGGTCGATTCCTGGATTCCGATCCCGCATCGCGAGACGGTGCGGTCGCTGGTCCGCGAGATGGATTCGGCGCTGTCCGGTTTCGTGCGTGGGCAGGCTTTGGTCTGCCTGATCCTCGGCACTTTCTACTCGATCGCGCTGATCTCGGTCGGGCTGCATTTCGGGTTGCTGATCGGTATGGTCGCGGCTTTTCTGAGTTTCGCGCCCTATATCGGTACGATGGTCGGCTTTCTTCTGGCCGTCGGCGTGGCGCTTGCCCAGTTCTGGCCGGACTGGATCATGCCGGCGGTGGTCGTTGCCATCTTCCTCGTCGGTCAGTTCTTCGAGGGCAATTTCCTGCAACCGGTCCTGGTCGGCAAGGAGACCGGACTGCACCCGGTCTGGCTGATGTTCGCGCTGATTGCCTTCGGCGTGCTGTTCGGCTTTGTCGGATTGCTGCTGGCTGTGCCGATCGCAGCGGTGATCGGCGTACTGGTGCGCTTTCTGCTGCGGCAATATCTGGCCAGCCCGTATTATACCGGGGTCAATTCCGGCTGACGCGATGGCCACCGGTCCAAAGCAGCTTGCACTCTCGCTCGATCACCAGGCCCGGCTGAGCCGGGATGACTTTCTTGAAGGTCCGTCGAACGCGGCTGCGCTCGCGATGATCGAACGCTGGCCGGACTGGCCGGCGCATGCCATCGCCATCACCGGGCCGGAGGGGAGCGGTAAGAGCCATCTGGCTGCCATCTGGGCGCAGGCTTCAGGAGCGCAGATCGTCCGGGCGCGCTCACTGAAGGCCGAGGCTGTTCCTGACGCGCTTTCGGCCGGGGCACTGGTGCTGGAGGATTGCGACAGCGGCGAATGCGAGGATCGCACCCTGTTTCACCTCCTGAATCTGGTGCGTGAGACCGCGCCCTCGCTCCTCATCACCGGCCCCGCAGCGCCGGCCCATTGGCCGGTCCGGCTCCCCGACCTCGTGTCGCGGTTGCGCTCAATCCCGATCGCGGCGCTGTCCATGCCCGACGACGCCTTGCTGCGGGCGGTCATGGTCAAGCTGTTCGCGGACCGGCAGCTTGCCGTTGACGAGGCTTTGATCGCCTATCTGGCGCTCCGGGTCGAGCGGACATTTGCCTCGGTGCGCAAAGCCGTGGACAATCTGGACAAAGCCGCATTGCAGCGGGGTCGGCCGGTGACAAGGGCGCTCGCCGTCGAACTGTTCCGCGAGGCCGGCCGGTAAGTCTGCGCTGCAGGTGCCGGCGCCAAGTCACTGATCAGTCACGATTGTCCTGTACCGATAGGGTTTGCCGGGAATCCCTGAATGGCCATGAACGATCGCAGTGAAGCCCTTGTCCTGGATGCCGAACCCGCCCAGGGTCCGATACCGGTTCCGCCTGTGGAACCCGGTTTGGCGTCGCGGCCAGAACGCTTCATCAATCGCGAATTGTCCTGGCTGCACTTCAACCGGCGGGTGCTCGACGAAGCCGACAACGAGCAACATCCGCTTCTGGAACGGGTGCGCTTCCTGTCGATCTCGGCCAACAATCTCGACGAATTTTTCATGGTGCGGGTGGCAGCGCTCAAGGGGCAGGTGCAGGCCGGAGTGACCGCGCGCAGCCCGGATGGGTTGACCCCCTCCGAGCAACTGGCGCGGATCGCGGAAGTCGTCTCGGTGCTCTCCTCCGACCAGCAGGCGCATTGGCGAAAGTTGCGCGAACAGCTTGCCGAGGCCGGCATCGTCATCGTCGACGGGCAGGCGGTGACACGGGAGGAGCGTGAGTGGCTTGAGGAGTATTTCCTTTCCGCGATCTTTCCGGTCCTGACGCCCCTTGCCATCGATCCCGCACATCCGTTTCCCTTCATTCCCAATCTCGGGTTTTCTCTCGCCCTGCAATTGTCGAGCTCCAGCGACGGCAAGGCGATGAATGCGCTGATCCGCGTGCCGCACAAGATCGAACGCATCGTGCATCTGCCGCGCAGCGCTGACAGCCAGCGCCGCCTGATCACGCTGGAGCAGGCAGTGTGCCTGTTCATCTCTCAGCTCTTCCCTGGCTACACGATGAACGGCGTTGGCGCCTTTCGCGTCATTCGCGATTCCGACATCGAGATCGAGGAGGAATCCGAAGATCTGGTGCGCTCCTTCGAGACAGTCCTGAAACGCCGCCGCCGCGGCTCGGTGATCCGCCTCGAACTCGAGGAGGGCATGCCGGAAGACCTGCGCCGCTTCGTGCAGCGCGCGCTGACCGTCAAGGACGACGAAACCTTCGTGGTGGACGGTGTGCTCGCGCTCAACGACCTGAAGGAGATCGTGTCGACCGACCGGCCGGATCTGCTATTTGTGCCTTACAACCCGCGCTTCCCGGAGCGCATCCGCGACCATGGCGGCGACTGTTTCGCGGCGATCCGCCAGAAGGACTTTATCGTCCAGCACCCCTATGAATCCTTCGACGTGGTGGTGCAGTTCCTGCAGCAGGCGGCGCGCGATCCCGACGTCATCGCCATCAAGCAGACGCTATACCGCACATCCGCGGAATCGCCGATCGTCAAGGCGCTGACGGAAGCCGCCGAAGCCGGCAAGTCGGTGACGGCGCTGGTGGAGTTGAAGGCGCGCTTCGACGAGGAGGCCAATATCCGATGGGCGCGCGATCTCGAACGCGCCGGAGTGCAGGTGGTTTTCGGCTTCATCGAACTGAAGACACATGCCAAGCTGTCGCTTGTCGTGCGCCGGGAGGCCGGAAGGCTTGCCACCTATGTGCATGCCGCGACCGGCAATTATCATCCGATCACCGCGCGCATCTACACTGACCTTTCATATTTCACCGCCGATCCGGTGATCGCGCGCGATGTCGGACGCATCTTCAATTTCATCACCGGCTATGCCGAGCCGGGCGAACTCGAAGTGATGGCCGTGTCGCCGGTCAGCCTGCGTCAGCGTATCTACGATCACATCGAGGCCGAGATCGGACATGCAAAGGCCGGCCGTCCGGCGGCGATCTGGCTCAAGCTGAATTCGCTGGTCGATCCCGGCATCATCGACAAGCTCTACGAAGCATCGACTGCGGGTGTGCAGATCGACATCGTGGTGCGCGGCATCTGCTGTCTGCGTCCTGAATTGCCGGGCCTGTCCGACAATATCCGCGCCAAATCGATTGTCGGACGGTTCCTCGAACATTCACGGATCTATTGCTTCGGCGGCGGCCATGGACTTCCGCACCCGCAATCGACCGTCTACATCTCCTCGGCCGACCTGATGCCGCGCAATCTGGACCGCCGTGTCGAAGCGCTGTGCCCGATCACGAATGCCACGGTCCACGAGCAGGTCCTGGACCAGATCATGGTGGTGAATTTCAACGATAACCAGCAGAGCTGGAAGGTCTTGCCTGACGGCACCGCAACCCGCATAAGGCCCGCGAAAGGCGAGGAGCCTTTCAACGCTCAGAAATACTTCATGACCAATCCGAGTTTGTCGGGCCGTGGGAAATCGCTCAAAGAATCCACCCCAAAACGCCTCACGCGGCACAAAGAGCGGCGCTAGGCGACGGTCTGGAACCGGGGCGAGCGGAAAAGCTGGCGCCAAGCCGCGCAAAGCGGCACGAGAAACCACCCGCGAAAAGTCCCGGCATACGGCGCGGGCCCTGCGCGGGAAAGCGCCTGCCGGACTGAAAAAGGCATCCAAACGGCTGGAGAATGCGCAGGGGCGGCTGGACCACGGGCCAGCCGTGGGCGTGATCGATATTGGCTCCAATTCGGTGCGGCTGGTTGTTTATGAGGGCCTGACGCGAAGTCCGACGCCTATTTTCAATGAGAAGGTTTTGGCGGGCCTCGGCCGTGAGGTGCAGTCGACCGGATTGCTGGCGCCGGATGCGGTCGTTGAGGCGTTGCAGGCGCTGAACCGTTTCCGCGCCTTGTGCGACACGTTACAGGTGCGGCATGTCTTCGGGATCGCCACCGCCGCCTGCCGGGACGCGAAGAACGGTGCGGCCTTCGTTGCCGAGGCCGAACGCATCTGCCGGGTCCGGATCGAGGTGCTGTCGGGACGACGCGAGGCTGAAATGGCCGCGCTCGGCGTAGTGTCGGGCATGCACGAACCGCACGGCATCGCTGGAGATCTTGGCGGCGGTTCGCTCGAACTGATCGGCGTCAGCGGTTCTAAAATACGGCGCGGGGTCACGCTGCCGCTGGGTGGCCTGACGCTCAAGGATGTGTCCGGCAATTCGGTCAAGAAGGCTGCAAAGATTGCCAAGACCGAAATCGAGAAAGTGCCGTTTCTTAAAGGTGGCAAAGGTCAGACGCTCTATGCCGTCGGCGGGGCATGGCGATCACTGGCGGCCCTGCATATGGCGCAGACGGGTTATCCGTTGCACGTCATGCATGGCTATACGATCCGTGCCCGCGAAGCCCTGGAATTCTGCGAACTGGTCCAGCGCGTGGATCCTGAAACGCTGTCGCAGATCGACGCCGTGGCGACGGCCCGCCGTCCGCTACTTGGATATGCCGCCGCGGTGCTCGCGCAACTGATCCGTAGGATGAAACCCGATCGGGTCGTTATGTCGGCGCTCGGTGTACGTGAGGGCCTGCTCTACGCCATGCTCAAGCCGCGAGAGCAGCAAAAGGATGCGCTGATTTCTGCGGCGCGCAATCTGAACCTGCTGCGCTCGCGCTCGCCGCAACATGGCGAGGAGCTGGTTGCGTGGACAGATAATTTCATGAAATCCAGCGGCATCGACGAAAATCGCGACGAGCGGCGGCTGCGCCATGCCGCATGTCTCGTGGCCGATGTCGGCTGGCGCACGCATCCCGATTATCGCGGCGAGCAGGCGCTCAACCTGATTTCACATGCAGATTTCGTGGCCCTCGATCATGCCGGCCGCGCTTATCTCGCGCTATCGGTCTATTTCCGACATGTCGGCATCACGCATGACGACGACCTCTCACCGCGATTGCGTGAGCTTGCCTCGACGCGCATGCTGGATCGCGCGCGCGTGCTCGGGGCGGCGATGCGGGTGGCCTATATGGTCTCGGCCTCGATGCCGGGCGTTCTGTCGCAAACGACCTTGCGCGTGGAAAAGGGCAAGCTGGTCCTTAAATTGCCCGGACGGTTCGCGGCGCTGAACGGCGAGCGCGTCTCCAACCGGATGCGAACGCTGGCGCGGCTGGTGGGCCGGGAGCCATTGGTTGTCACCTGAGCGACGTTCAGGCCGCCGGGCGGACCGGTCCGAGATGCGTCAGGACGAACGCATATTCCTCGGCGTCTTCCTCAAGTGCGGTGTAACGGCCCGACTTGCCGCCGTGACCGGCGCCCATATTCGTCTTGAGCAGCAGGCGATTGTTGTCGGTCTTGGTGGCCCGCAATTTCGCCACCCATTTGGCCGGCTCCCAATAGGTGACGCGCGGATCGTTGAGGCCTGCGGTCACCAGCATCGCCGGATAGGCCTGCGCGCTCACATTGTCATAAGGGCTGTAGCTGCGGATATAGTCGAACGCCGCCTTGTCGGTGATCGGGTTGCCCCATTCCGACCATTCGCCGGGCGTGAGCGGCAAAGTGCCGTCCAGCATGGTGTTCAGCACGTCGACAAACGGCACATGCGCGGCCACCGCGCCGTATAGCCCCGGAGCCTGATTGACGATGGCGCCCATCAATTCGCCACCGGCCGAACCGCCCGCGGCCGACACCCGGCCCGGTGCCGCAAAGCCCTGCGCGATCAGGAAACCCGTCACGTCGACAAAATCGTTGAACGAGTTCGTGCGCTTGTCGAGCTTGCCGTCGAGATACCAGCGATAGCCGAGATCGTCGCCGCCGCGGATATGCGCGATGGCGCAGGCGAAGCCGCGGTCGAGCAGCGACAGACGATTCGAGGAGAAGCCGGGCGGCACTGCGTGGCCATAGGCGCCGTAAGCATAGACATGCAGCAGCCCGCGTCCGTCCTTCACGAAGTCCTTGCGATAGACAATTGAGACCGGCACCTGCACGCCGTCGCGAGCGGGCGCCATGAGGCGCTCAGTGACATATTGCGAGGCATCGTAGCCGCTCGGGATCTCGCGCACCTTCAGCGTCTCGAGGCGATCCTCAGCGAGGTGATAATCATACACGGTCGGTGGCGTCACCATCGACTGATAGCCGAGCCGCAGCTTTTCAAACCGATATTCCGGATTGCTGCCGGCACGCGCGACATAGCTCGCTTCGGGGAAGGCGATGTATCGCTCGTTGCCCGTATCGTAGTTGCGCAGCCTGATCTGCGAGAGCCCCTCGACGCGCTCCTCGATGACCAGCAGATTGAGGAAGGAATGCACGGACAGAATGTAATGCCGGTCGCTGCCGGTAATGAGTTCCTGCCATTTGTCCGGCGTCGAGACCGGTGCGGTCACAACGCGGAAATTAGGATGGGTATCGTTGACGTGAATGTAGAGCGTGCCTTCGCGCTCGTCGACATCGTAGCGCCGCTCGGGCTTGCGCGCGGAGACAAGACGCGGCGTTGCCGCAAGATCGTCGAGCGGGAGGAGATAAATTTCGTTACTCGAATTGTCGCCGGTCGAGATACCGGCATAGGCGCGCGACTGCGTGCGTCCGATGCTGACGGTGAAGGGCTCGCCGGTTTCGCGGAAGATGGTGCGGTCGGCCGATTGCAGGTCGCCCAGGCGATGATGCCACACCGTCTTGGAGCGCCAGTTCTCGTCGGCATCGGTATAGAGAAAGCTCTTCGAATCCGCCGCCCAGACGAGGCCATAGCGCCAATTGTCGATCACGTCGGGCAGATCGCGGCCTGTGTCGAGATCGCGGACTTTCAGGACATAGCGTTCCGATCCGCTGGTATCGACCGCATAGGCGAGAAGCCGTCCGTCCGGGCTGACCGCCTGGCCGCCGAGACGGAAATAGTCATGGCCTTGCGCCAGCGCCGGCTCGTCGAGGATGACCTGATCGGGCCCGCCCGTGACCGGGCGGCGATACCATTTCGGATATTCGGCGCCGGCATCGAAAGCATGCCAGTAGAAATAGTCGCCGTCCTTCACCGGAACGCTGGAATCGTCGTCCTTGATGCGGCCTTTCAGTTCGGCGACCAGTGTGTCGATGAGTGGCCGGTGCTCTGCCATGGCCACATCGAAATAGGCATTCTCGGCCTTCAGATAATCGAGGATGCCGGGATCGGTGACCTCCGGATAACCCGGATCGCGCAGCCAGGCATATTCGTCATCTATGGTCACGCCATGCCGCGTGAAGGCATGCGGCACGCGCCTGGCAATCGGGGGCTTGGTGTCATGGCCGGAATTCATGTGCTGCTAGGCCCGCTCGATCGCCGCGACACGTCCTTTTTCGATGGCGAGCGCCAGATTGCCTTTCTTCAGCGCCAGCGCCTTCTCACCGAACAATTCGCGCCGCCAGCCGCGCAAGGCTGCGACATCGGCATTGTCGTCGGCGGCAATGCGTTCAAGGTCGTCGATGGTTGCAATCACCTTTGCCGCCACCGCATGGCGTTCGGCGGTCATGCGCAGCAGTACTTTCAGAAGTTCGACAATCGCCGACCCGTTCTGCGCCGGTTTCGGGCGCTCGATCACCGGTAGCGATTTCACGTCACGGGCCAGCCCGCGCTGCACGATCTCGGGAATTTCCCGGCCCCAGGCGGAGCGTTCGAAGCCCTTCGGCAGCGAGCGCAGCGATGACAGTCTTTCAATGCTGGTCGGTGCCTGAATGGCGATATCGGCGACAAGATCGTCCTTCAGTACACGGCCGCGCGGCACGTCGCGGCTCTTGGCCTCACGCTCCCGCCAGGCCGCGACCTCGATCAGCACCGCAAGCTCCTTGGGCTTGCGGACCCGCGTGCGCAACCGCTGCCACGCATCGTCCGGGTCCATTCGGTAGGTGTCGGGCGAGGTAAGGACATCCATTTCCTCGCTCAGCCATTCGGTGCGGCCGCGCTTGTCGAGGTCGGCCTGCAGCTTGCGATAGACATCGCGCAGATGCGTGACATCGGAAATGGCATATTCGAGTTGTGCCTTGGAGAGCGGGCGCCGCGTCCAGTCGGTGAAGCGGGAGGACTTGTCGATCGCGTCGCCGGTGATCCGCTGCACGAGCTGATCGTAGGACACGGAATCTCCATAGCCGAGAACCATCGCGGCGATCTGTGTATCGAAGACCGGTTTCGGGATCATGCTGGCGCGATGCCACACGATTTCGATGTCCTGGCGCGCGGCGTGAAAGACCTTGAGCACCTGCTCGTCCGCCATCAGCGCGAAGAATGGCGCAAGGTCGATGCCGTCGGCCAGCGCATCGACCACCACCGCCTCGTCCGGGCTCGCGAGTTGGGCCACGCAGAGCTGCGGATAATAGGTGGATTCGCGCAGAAACTCGGTATCCACCGTGACGAAGGGATGATTGGCCAGCCGCTCGCAGGCTGCGGCCAGGTCTTTTGTTGTTGTGATCAGGTCCATGTCTGCGATCAGCCGCGCACCCGCGGCATCATGATGAAATCCCAGGGTGACGGCATCGCCTCGACCGGCATGTCGATCAGGGTCGGCCCGTCGCGCCGCTTGAAGCCGCGTCGCAAGGCGGCGCGCAATTGCGCAGGCGTCTCGACCCGCTCGGCCGCTGCGCCGAAACTCTGCGCAAATTGCACGAAATCCGGATTGGACAGATCGCTCGCAATGGTGCGTCCGCCATACCATTCCTGTTGAATCAGTTTCACATTCCCATAGGCGTTGTTGTTGAACACCACGGTGACCAGCGGAATTTTGTGACGCACGGCCGAAGCCATTTCCGTCGCCGTATAGAGAAAACCGCCATCGCCGGTGATCGACAGGACCGGCACATTCGGCCGTGCATCCTGTACGCCAAGCGCCGTTGCAAAGCCCCAGCCGAGATTGTCCTGATAGCCAGGCGAGATGAATGTGCGCGGCGTGTAGACGGGAAGGGCCAGCCGCGCGGCAAAGCCGATCTGCGTCACCTCGTCGACGAAAATGCCCTCTTCGGGCAGTTCTGCGCGGATCGCATCCAGAATGGCCATTTGCGGAACGAGCTTCGCCAGCCGCTTGCGCAGCTTCGCCTGCCGCTCTTCCATTTCGGCCCTTCGGGACGGGCGCTTTGTGTTGTGCGCGGGCAGGGCGGCGAGAAGCTTTTTCAATACGGGGGCGCTGTCGCCGACAATCGAGACATCGGGCTTGGCGACGCGCTCCGCCTCGTCGGGGTCGGCGTCGATGCGGATCACTTTCAGGTCCTTGTCGGTGCCCCAGACGGTGAGCTGCTGCAAAATGCGGCTGCCGACAGAGACGACCACATCGACCTCCGGCCACATCTCGTGTGCCAGCGGGAGCGTGATGCTGAGTGGATCGCGGCTGTCGAGGACGCCGCGGCCGCGCCGATAGCCGAGAACCGGCGCCTGCAACATCGCCGACAGCCGGGTCACCTCGACGGAGGCATCCTGTGCTCCGCCGCCGCAGACGATCATGGGGTTTTTCGCGCAGCCGAGCAGCTTGGCTGCGGCCGTGATGGCATCGTCGTCGATGGGCGGTTCGGGGATAGGCAGGGGAGCGGCTTCCGCCACGGCTTCGACCCGGCCCCAGACATCCATGGCGCATTCCAGCGCTGCCGGGCCGGGGCGGCCGGCAAACATCGACTGGATGGCTTCGGCCACCATCTGCGGGGCTGCGGCGGGGCGGGGAATGCGCGCCGAATGGTCGACCAGCCGGGCTATGATGCCGGCCTGGTCGCGGATTTCATGCAAATGGCCGAGATCGCGGCCGATGGCGCTTTGCGGAATCTGGCCGATCAGCGCCAGAACCGGCGCATTCATGGAATAGGCGGTGAGGAGGGCAGCCCCGGTATTGAGGAGGCCCGGCCCAGGCACCACGCAATAGGCCTGCGGCTTGCCGGTCGCGAGTGCCGCGCCCAGCGCCATATAGGCGCAGCCCTGTTCATGGCGGGTATGCACCACCCGGACCCGGTTGCCGGCCCGGTGCAAGGCGTCGAAAAAATGGTCGTTATGGACGCCGGGCAGGGCGTAGATCGTCTCGATTCCGTGTGCCAGCAGCGCATTGACCACCGCCTGACCCGTGGTCATACGCGCGGACGTGGCCGAAGCGCGGGATTCGGCAGGTTTTGTGGACTTTCCGACTGTCTTGGCCATGATTCCGGTCGCGTACGTTTCCCCGCGCCCAGAATGCAGATCGAGGCTCCCCTGTCGAGGCCGATGGTTGCCTTGACAAAGCAGAACCCCCATGCGCTTTTCCCGCGCCTCCAGCCATCCCTTTACGCGCCGAATCGACTGAAAGATCACAGATTCCATGCACCGTTACCGCACCCATACCTGCGGCGCGCTCCGCGAGAGCGATATCGGCTCCGACGTCCGTCTGTCGGGCTGGGTCCATCGTGTCCGCGATCATGGCGGCGTGCTGTTCATCGACCTGCGCGACCATTACGGTCTGACGCAGGTGGTGGCCGATCCGGACAGCCCGGCCTTCAAGGATGCCGAGAAGCTGCGCTCGGAATGGGTGGTGCGGATCGACGGGAAGGTGCGCAATCGCCCCGCCGGCACCGAGAATCCCGATCTGCCCACGGGCCTTGTCGAGGTGTTCGCCACCGAGATCGAGGTGCTGGGTCCGGCCGGCGACCTGCCGATGCCGGTCTTCGGCGATCAGGAATATCCGGAAGACATCCGGCTGCGTTACCGCTTCCTCGCCCTGCGCCGCGAGCGGCTGCACCGGAATATCATGAAACGCGGGGCGATCATCGATTCGATCCGCAGCCGCATGAAGGCCGGCGGCTTTTTCGAATTCCAGACGCCGATCCTGACCGCAAGCTCGCCGGAAGGCGCGCGCGACTATCTCGTGCCCTCGCGCATCCATCCCGGCAAGTTCTACGCATTGCCGCAGGCACCGCAGCAATTCAAACAGCTTATCATGGTGTCGGGCTTCGATCGCTATTTCCAGATCGCGCCCTGTTTCCGCGACGAGGATGCGCGCGCCGATCGTTCGCCCGGCGAATTCTATCAGCTCGATATCGAGATGAGCTTCGTCACCCAGGACGACGTGTTCAACGCGGTCGAGCCGGTGTTGCGCGGGGTGTTCGAGGAATTCGGCAACGGCAAGCCGGTGACGCAAAAATTTCCGCATATCGCCTTTGCCGATGCTGTGCGGCTTTACGGCACCGACAAGCCGGATCTGCGCAACCCCATCAAAATGGCGAATGTCACCGACGCCTTCCGCGGTTCGGGCTTCAAGATCTTTGCCAACATGATCGCGAACGATCCTTCGGTCGAAGTATGGGCGATCCCCGCACCGACCGGCGGCAATCGCGCGTTTTGCGATCGTATGAATGCATGGGCGCAGGGCGAGGGCCAGCCGGGGCTGGGTTACATCTTCTGGCGCGAAGGCGAGGAAGGCGGCGCGGGACCGCTCGCCAAGAATATCGGACCGGAGCGTACAAAGCAGATTTCCGATCAGCTCGGCTTGGGCGTCGGCGACGCGGTGTTCTTTGTGGCCGGAAAGCCGAAGGACTTCTGGAAATTCGCAGGCCTCGCACGCACGCGCGTCGGTCAGGAATGGAAGCTTATCGACGAGGACCGCTTCGAGTTTTGCTGGATCGTCGACTTCCCGATGTATGAATGGAGCGACGAGGACAAGAAGATCGACTTCTCGCACAATCCGTTCTCGATGCCGAACATGCCGGTGGAGGAGTTTCTCGCGCTCGACCCGAACGATCACGACAAGATCCTCGGCATCAAGGCGTTCCAGTACGACATCGTCTGCAATGGTACAGAGTTGTCGTCAGGCGCGATCCGCAATCATCGCCCCGATGTGATGAAAAAGGCTTTCGCGATTGCCGGATATGACGAGAGCGTGCTCGAGGCGAAGTTCGGCGGCATGCTGCGCGCGCTGTCGCTCGGCGCGCCGCCGCATGGCGGCATCGCCCCCGGGATCGACCGCATTGTGATGCTTCTGTGCGGCGAGGAGAATCTGCGCGAGGTGGTGCTGTTCCCGATGAACCAGCGCGCCGAAGATCTGCTGATGGGCGCACCCTCCGAGGTAACGCAGAAGCAGCTCCGCGAATTGCACATTCGGCTCAATCTGCCGCAGAAATCCTAGGCTGTTGCAAGGCCGGAGGGCGCTATCCGGTCCCTGAGCGCATTGAGGTCGTCGCGCTCGGCAATTGAGCGGCGGCCCTCGTTCCACACCATCGTCAGGTGGCGTTCGATGTCTTTGCGTTGCGATATCTCCGCCAACGCCCACAGATCCATCAGGCGGTCGGCCAGACGGATCAGGATCGCGGGAGAACCGCTGCCATTCTGCCGGATCATGTTGAACGCGGCATCGATCAGGCCATCGAAGCGGGCGGCCGGAATCGAGAGCCGGACCCGGCCATCGTCGTCGCGCCATACGGATTGCGCTTCGCCTCTCTTCATGATGCGCGCGAGCGACATTGTGAGACGATCGATGGCCACCATTGCCGTGAAGGGGTCGTTGACACCCGGCGACAGCGCGCGGGCCGCAATCTCGACCATCTGGCGGATCGCGAATTCGAGGTCCTGAACGGGCGTGCGCTCGCGTCCAACGATCAGCGCCCCTTCGACGCATTTCGACAATTCGGGCGATGCCGCCGAGGCCGGGTGCACTTGCCCGATTACCATATCCGCGAGCACCAGATGCCCGGCTCTGCGGTCGAGCGTGATGCAGGCATCCGCCTCTTTTGCCGCCCCGACGATCTCGTTGAAGTCGATGGCCTGGATGTAGCCCTGGCGATTGACGCGCAGGGCGGCGCCACCTGCCATCTCGCGATGCGCGACAGGGGTGTCTTCGCCATCCCGCTCCGGCAGCAATTGCGCCGCCTGACTGTCGATATCGCTGCCGACGCTTTCGATCACGGTGTCGGCAATGATCGAC